>NZ_JARVCN010000016.1:0-16041 GCF_038442745.1 Crocosphaera sp. Alani8 | reverse complement strand
TTTGCTCTATAAAAAACCCCATCTTCATTCTCATAAATCATTCCTGATTGCTATACAAAGATAGCTGATTTCCTAAAAATGCTCTCTTTCATACCATATTTAATAGTTAAATGGAGCGATCGCCGACAGAGAAATTACTCTCAACATAAGGAGAATCGCTTTCATCGTAAATTTCTCCCACTAATTCTTCTAAAATGTCCTCTAAGGTTAATAAACCCACTGTTCCCCCGTACTCATCAACAACAATGGCGATGTGAAATCTTTGTTGTAGCATCTCTTTTAATAAACTAGAAGCTTGCTTTGTTTCGGGAATATAAATGGGATTATCCATTGCTTCTGTTACTTTGACTTTAGAATGCATTTCTTTGGGAAAAGATTGTAAAGTTTGTAAAGCTTTTTTCAGATTAACAATACCAACAATATAGTCCTTAGATTCTCCTTGTACGGGAATTCGAGAATAGCCTGTTTCTAGGGAGAGATTAATTAATTGTTGTAAACTTGATTCGTGGGAAATGGTAATCATGTCTAAGCGAGACTTAACCATATCTTTGGCCATTAATTCGTCTAGCTTCAAGGCTTTATTTAAAAGTTTATGTTTATATAGATCAAGTTTTCCTTTACCTCCCAAAATTTCGATCATTAATTGTAAGTCGGTTAAGGATTCTCCTGGTTGGAGGTTTTTGTCCGATCTCCCTTGAAATAGCTGAATGGTTTTCTGGGTAATTCTCTCAAAAACTTGGACAACTTTTACTAAAGATAACAGTTTCGAGAGCCAAAAAATTGGACGAATGCACCAACGAAAAAAGGCACGGGTATTAAGAATAGCTAAGGATTTTGGCGTAATTTCCCCAAAAATCAAAACAACAATGGTAACAACGGCCGTAGCAACCCCTAAACCAGCACTCCCCAACCACATGGCAAACAAGTTACTGGTTAGAATAGCTGAAAAATTATTAACTAAGTTATTACCAATTAATAAGCTAGTAATGAAACGGCGGCGATTTTCTAAGACTAAACGGTAGACTCCCGATGGATCTCCCTCTGTGTCGATGAGTCCTCGTAATTTGAAATTATCAAAAGCGGTAATGGCTGTTTCTGAACCAGAAAAGAAGGCAGATAGCAGTAGCATCAAAATAATTACTGCTAAGTCAAGCCAAACCTGGCCCAGTAAAGGACTTGGTTTGGCAATAGTTAGGAAATTAGCATTCAAACTCAACAAAATTGTACTACTAGTAAGAAATTGTCAAGAAAAATTAACCAACGGTATAGGCTGTTTTTAGGGCCCAGATAATTAGGGTCGTAATGGCACCGAGAACCAAAAAGGCTGAAATCGCTACTAAAACAGGCTTATCAGCCCCTTCAAACTTCATAATGCCACGATTTAAGTCCGACATAGGGTTCGATCCTTATTTGAGGTATAACAAAGGCTCGATCAGCCTCTTTCCCTATCTAGGTTAACGAACATTGCGCCTCCATGAGTCAAAGGAATTGTAACGAAATTCTAATGTTCCCAAAAATCAGTAGGTCACAAAGATCCTAGTTGGGATTGCATGGGAGCAGGGAGCAGGGAGCAGGGAGCAGGGGAGATTCTTAAAAGTCAAATTATGATAAAGGATGCTTGCGATCTACTGAAAATTCTCTGGATGAACCTTTCCAATATTGTCATCGTCTAAATAAATAAGCTAATATACAAATAAGTTAAAGTCATACTGACTTCACTCTGTAACCTTACTTTCTGGTTTTTATGTATTAACCCACAGAATTACTAAGAACAGTAAGGATAGCAACAGACTTTATAAGCAGGTTTCAAGGAGTCATATAGTACCAATGCCCACTGCTAACGTTAACACCAAAACCAAACAGCCTATGTACTCAGCAGATATGGTGCGAACCTATCTGCACGAAATCGGGCGGGTACCTCTATTAACCCATGAACAAGAAATTATTTATGGGAAACAAGTCCAAAGAATGATGAACTTCTTGGAGAAAAAAGAGGAACTAGCTCAGACTATGGGAAGACCCCCCAGTGTACAGGAATGGGTTCAACAGCTAAACATCGAAGAAACAGCCCTCGAAAAAGCCTTAGAACAGGGAGAACGGGCTAAAAGGAAAATGATTGAAGCCAATTTGCGCTTAGTGGTTGCCATCGCTAAGAAATATCAAAAGCGCAATATGGAATTCCTCGATCTCATCCAAGAAGGAAGCCTTGGACTAGAAAGAGGTGTAGAGAAGTTTGACCCCACCAAAGGCTATAAATTTTCTACTTATGCTTACTGGTGGATTCGCCAAGCTATCACAAGGGCGATCGCTCAACAAGCTCGTACCATCCGTTTACCCATTCATATCACCGAAAAACTCAACAAAATCAAAAAAACCCAGAGGGAACTCTCTCAAACTCTAGGGAGAAGTGCTACCCCTGCTGAAATTGCTCAAAAATTAGAAATTGAACCCTCGCAGATCCGTGAATTTCTGAGTATTGCGCGTCAACCCATTTCTTTAGATGTGAGAGTGGGAGATAACCAAGATACGGAACTTTCAGAATTGCTAGAAGATCAAGGGGCTTCTCCTGACATTTACATTACTCAAGAATTATTGCGTCAGGATCTGAGTAATTTAATGGCTGAGTTGACTCCTCAGCAAAGAACCGTTCTAACTCTACGTTTTGGCTTAGAAGATGGCAAAGAACTATCCTTAGCCAAAATCGGTAAAAAACTTAACATTAGTCGCGAGCGAGTTCGTCAGTTAGAACATCAGGCTCTAGCCCAACTGCGAAGAAGACGAGCCAATGTTCAAGAATATTTAGCCGCTAGCTAAGCAAAAAATACCTAGGATAAGCACAATAGAAAAGCTTATCCTTTTCTGTATATTTGTTTTTACATTCGACTAGAAGCCATAGTAATTAGCCCTTGTTGACCCACTAAAACTTCTCTAAGTAAACTGCAAATACCAACCCAAATAATGGGACTGATATCAACCCCACCCAGAGGGGGAACAAAACGGCGAACAGGAATTAATAAAGGTTCAGTAGGTATGGCGATTAAATTCCAAGGAAGACGATTTAATTCAACTTGAGGATACCAAGTTAAAACAATACGAAAAATAAATAGGAAAGTCATTAAACCCAAAAATAATCCTAAACCCAAATTAGCTACATTTACTAGATCCATAATTTTACCCGAATTAACACAGAAATAAAAAAAGCCACTCTCTTTACAAGACTGGGATTAACTTCGACTCAATTGGTTAACACCAATGGTGTTTTTGCTTTTTACACCCCATGCAAGATGTGTGTTAGGATGCACCTGCACTTAAAACAACTTTAACACTCAATCTAAAATTATAAGAAAAATTGAATAACAATGAGTACCTAAATAAAGCAAGAGTCCATTGAACATTTGGGTAATAAATGTTGCCAAAGCATGCTTTATCGTTGCCACATTGCCTAAAATCTCCACTGTTTCTGGAAACAGCCCTTCTCGTTATCGTCCGTGTCTCCTTGCCTTTTAAGGTAAAATGGGGTAGAAGAGTCACGGCTACTAAAAATCCTCACTTTCCGCTTCTAATTCTGCTCCTCTGACTTCACTTTGCATATCAAACTATGACTAATTTGCCTCAAACTACGCAACGTCGGCTTCAAAGAATCCCTCAAATTTCCAGCGTCTGGGAAGGCGATCGCCGTTGCGTTGCTGGTCTTAGGGGTAGAATTTCCAGCAACTCCCCACAAGAAGATTGCATTATCTGGGTTGATGGTTCCCAGGGAGTCGTTAGGGCTATGGATGTAGCATCCCCCGAAGTAGGACCAGAAGCAGTAGTCAGAACCCTCCTAAGAGCCATAGAATCCCCCCACACTCCAGCACAACCGGCCCGACCGCAGAAAATTGTGGTGCGCAACCGAGAATTACAATTTTTTCTCCGAGGTGCTTTACAAAGTCTAGACATCGTTGTTGATTATGCTCCAGATTTACCCCTAATCGATCAACTGTTTCGCAGTTTTGAAGTGGTTGAAGATACTCGTCCTCCAGCCCTCCCCAATCAGTACGAATCTCTGCTGTTAGAAACTGCTCACAATGTGGCTAAAGCCGCTCCTTGGGAAATATTGGCCGATCACGACGTTATATCCGTTGAATTTAATCTTTGGGGGGTAGACACCATCTATTTTTGCGTCATGGGAATGGCTGAAGAGGAATACGGTCTTATTCTCTATCGCTCCCTAGAATCTCTTAAGCAGTTTCGTCAAGCTGCTCTCGAAGAAAAATCCACTCACGAACTCGAACAAGCTTTTTTATCTCAAGATTGTTGGTTTTTAAATTTTGAGTTTTCCGACGATTTAGAAGAAGAATTTGCTGAATATGAAAATGACTTTTCAGAAGAAACCCCTTACGGACAGTTAAGCTTACCTCGATACGGTAGTATTCATCCTTACGAGGGGATTCGTTCTTTTTTAGATGAAGAAGAAGCTAAAATTGTCTACTACGCGATCCAAGCCTTCTTACGGTTCTTTGAAGGCAACCAGTTATCTTTAGGTGAGGAAATCGTTGATAAAATCGAGAAACATCATCGCTTTACCAACACCACAGAAGATGGTCAAAGCGAAACCATTAAACTGAAGGTTTCTACCCTTCCCGAACTCGTAGCAGAATTATTAGAAGGCTTAGAAGAAGAAGAGGAAGAAAATAGGCTCAAATTTCCTCTAATTGACGATCTCATTCCAGACAATTCTTTTCTAAGTTTAGGCATGATTCCTTGGAACACTTTAGAAGAATTACAACACAGCCCAAAAACCTATTATCCGTCCCAACAAGCAACTCCAAAAGGAGAAGGAATGCCAGTGGTTGTGGTACAAACTTCTCGCCCCAAAGCTAAACACTTAATAGAAACCCTCCAACAAGCCGGTGACGTTCAAGGGGTTTGTTTCAATCCAGGAGAAGATCCCTGGGAAGAATTGATGTACGATTTGGGCATATTACAAACACGCAATAACTCTTTGTTCATTTTCGGAGAATTTATGCAAGATGATCCCGAACATCAACAAGCTCGACGAAAGTGGGAAAAACGGTGTCAGCAAACAGGAGGATATTGCGCCTTAGTAATAGCAATGGGGGTAACTGGGAGTTCTCGTGGTAATCCTAGTTTAAAAGATATGTTAGCTGTTTTTGAAGCCCAATACCTTGAGCCAAAGGCTTTGGCTATGGGTATCTTGCAACTAGTGCCTGAGTCTGAATTCGATTAACAGACTTTCATCTAAGTTAAGGTGGGAGTTGTGGCCTATTTCCCTGTTTGAAGAGATTTTTGCGGAAATTATTAGGAGAAGAATAGGTTTTGACTGAAATTATGAATTATTTATCCAACCTTCAAGAAGCTGTTACTTGGCTCTTTAAAAAAATAGAGAAAAAACCCCCTTCTGATCAGTTGGTGATTTCCTTAATAGCTGCTGAAAAATCCAGTCGTAAAATTAAACCTTCTTATACCCCCGAGCAACTGAAAGGAACTTGGCGACTGTGTTTCATTACCGGGACGAAACAGGCCCAAAATAAGGCTGGAGTTGTCTTACGTTCGGGACGTTATTTACCCCGTTGGGCTACCATTGAACTAACTTATCATCCAGACACCCAATCCAATCCAGGAAAACTAGAAAACTCCATTAGGTTGGGTGCATTAAATCTGACATTAACAGGTCCGGCTAAGTTTTTATCGACAAAAAATATTCTAGCTTTTGATTTTACCGGCTTATCCCTTGTTCTCGGCAATGTCAATTTATATGAGGGCAAAATTCGTGGTGGAAAAAACAGCGAAGAAAAATTTTATGGGGAAGAGTTAAAAAAACAAGCTTTTTTTACTTACTTTTTAATAGAAGATAATTTAATCGCAGCACGAGGAAAAGGAGGTGGTTTAGCACTTTGGGGACGATATAGTTAATTCAAATAAGAATGAGATAATTAGAGATATAAAATCCATCAAAAAAACTGTAGATCAACAGAAGTTGATTTACAGTTTCCTAAAAAAGTGGGGTAGAACTATTAGCTAAGAGCTTTCTAGTTTTTATCCTTTTTATCTTGATCCTGTTTAGACTCAACAGACCAAGGGGGATCAGCTTCCGTGTAGGCGCGAGCAATATTATCATCTAGAATCATATTCTCGTCGACCTCATCAAGAGTTGTCCCTATTAAGCGATTAGAAGGCTTTTTGTTACCGTTGCTTTTTTCCTGTTCACCTTGTCCATAACGATTATTGAGACTGTCTTCCCCGTGATCTAGGGTTCCCATAACCATCTCTTCGTGAGCATTAAAACCTGTTCCAGCAGGAATTAAACGACCAATGATTACGTTTTCCTTTAACCCCCGTAACCAGTCCGACTTACCCTCAATGGCAGCTTCGGTTAGAACGCGGGTTGTCTCCTGGAAGGAAGCGGCACTAATGAAGCTATCCGTATTCAAGGAAGCTTTGGTTATACCAAGTAAAACAGGGGTATATCGGGCCGGTGCGCCCCCAGTAATAGCCATAGCCTCATTCACCTGTTCAATTTGCCGTAATTCCACTAATTCTCCCGGCAACATGGTGGTGTCTCCCCCATCATCCACCCGAACTTTAGCTGTCATCTGACGGACGATTACTTCGATGTGTTTATCAGAAATATCGATCCCTTGGGACTGATAAACGGTTTGTACTTGATCTACCAGGAATTTTTGAGCCGCTTGTAAACCCACTAAAGCAGCTTCATAGACCCCTTTCTTATCCACATAGTAGTCAAAAAACACCTCTAATAACTCGTGGGGGTTAGCAGGACCATCGGTTAAATGTTCTCCTACATTCACTTGTTGATTATCAGAAACAATGGCATTCTGGTTGAGTAAAATGGGGTATTCGCTCACCGTACCGTCATCTTCGATCACTTTGACATCAACGCTTTCATCTTCTAGGTACTCCACCTGACAAACCCCAGGTTTGCGGGCAAGAACACAAGCTTCTTTGGGCTTACGGGCTTCTAATAATTCCTCAATTCTCGGTAAACCTTGGATGATGTCCCCTGTTTTTGCCCGTTCGTACACCAATAACACCAGGTTATCCCCCCGTTGTACCAAATCGCCATCGGCAATGTGTAAAATGGCTCCAGGGGATACCCGATAGGGTCGAGCTAGACGTAATTTTATCTCGTAGCTGTCATTTACCTTGTCAATAGCAACAACCAAGCCGGACTCAGTAGCTATGACCTCGGGTGCTAATTCAGTACCAGCAACAATCAAATCCCCTTTGCTCACCGTTGGTTTTGGTGTCATGGTCAGAACTTCCAGGTCTTCATCCCGCACAACTAGGATTCGGCGAACCGCCTCAGAACCGCTTTTGATGCCTCTAATTTGTCCCTGTTCTTTACATTGAATTTCGGTTTTAGCTACTACTGCCCCTGGAGAAATTTGGTCCCCATCCTCCACCAAAACACTGGTGTCAATGATGCCACCATAGGGGTCAGTATCCAGATCACGACGTAAAATTAGAGACTCTAGAATAACCAACTGTAGTCGTTGACAATCTTCCTCATCGTCGTTCTTTAGTTCAATATCTGCCGCAAGATTAGCTGCGGTTTGTTCGTTTCCTGTGTCAATTTCTAGAACTAATTGGGTACTTAATAGGTGAATACCATCTACAGATTTTACCCGTTCCCCATCTTTGTAGAAGAGGCGTTGGATAGAGCGCAACTCGATGTGTCTTTCCACTTCTTCTTCGTTGATAGAGCCTTGGGAGGGGGCTGCTGGTTCGTTGCTGACGGGGTATTCTTGGACGGGACGCAATAATAGCCCCATGCCTTCGGTACTCTCGATCCATTCTATTTGACGCAATTCTGTGGTCACGACACCGGGTAAGATTTCTGTACCTGGGGGAACCAAATCTTCATTTTTAAAAGGAACTTCCTCGGGATCTACATCTAGGTGAAATTCTCCCGGTTTAATAATAATTTCCCGCAGGATGTCGTTTTTCTGCACCACCTCGATCGCTCCCGAAGTTTGGCAGAAGATATCTTTAACCACTTCGGTTCCTGCTTCGACGTATTGTCCGTCTTCGGCCACCAATAAAGAGATATCTTTGTTGACTTCGTGGGTTTCTTCGGGAACCCAGAGTAAGGTGCCTCCTTGTACCACTTCGTAACCAGTTTTACGGCTACCCTTGGCTACTTCGATGTCACTACTGTATCGCAGGATGCCTCCTGTGGTGGTTTGGTAGCGATCGTCGATCAATTCGGCAATAATGGCGTGGTTTTGGACTTTAGTGTCGGGGGTTGCTTTTAGTAAGAACCTTTGACCGTCGGCAGTATCAATGACGTATTGTTCGTGACCCCCTGTGCTTTCTTTGCGAACCTCGGCTTGATCCAATAACACAGAAGCAGTGATAATATCGATTTCTCGGCTTTGGGGTTGATAACGAACTACCCCTCCATTTACCGAAACTAATTTAGTTTCCGCCAAAACCGTCTCTTTTGTGACCTCTTCTTCATTGGCTACCACCGGTTCTGCCCCTGGTGGTAAGTTATACACTTCCCCTGATAGTACCCAAACCAGTCCTCCCCTTTGGGCGATGTGGGTGGTATTCCCCTGGCGATCGGTTTTTTCTTCGGCGATCAGGTTGGCGAAAAAGACTTCCCCTGCTAAATCGGTAGATACGTCCTTTGTTGCCCGTTCTGTGGAACGAGTTGACTTAGCGGCGGTTACCTCTGCCAACATCTGGTCTTTTTCCACTTTGTCTCCATCCGCAGCAAACAGCACAGATCCAGGGGTAACCGAGTAGGTCGTTTTCTTGCCGCTACTAGTGGGAGTCCAGACCAAATCTCCGGCCAGTTCCACCTGGAAGGCATCTTCTCCATGACGAGTTCTCACTTTACGGGTGCTAAGACCTTTACCCCATTTAACGGTTCCTTTATCGGGGGCTTTGATTTGTTCAGCCACTTCTCCGGTGAATACCCCTCCGGTGTGGAACGTCCTCATGGTTAACTGGGTTCCGGGTTCCCCGATAGATTGGGCTGCAATAATACCAACCGCTTCTCCCAGGTCTACTGGTCGCCCTGTGGCTAAACTCCAACCGTAACAGAAACGACATACTGATCGGGTGGCTTCACAAGTGAGGGGCGATCGCACCACTACTGATTCTACGCTCTCCCCAATTTTAGCGGCTAAGGCCGCGTCTATGTATTGGTTGCGAGAGGCGATGGTCTCATCCCCTACTTTCACCTCTTCCGCTAGAACCCTTCCTAAAAGGCGATCGCCCAGAGCTATTTTGACCCGTTCACCGTCTTTCATCGCGGTTACTTTCAGTCCACGACGGGTTCCACAATCGATTTCTCGGACAATTACGTCTTGAGAAACGTCCACTAACCGTCGTGTTAAATACCCTGAGTCAGCAGTCCTTAAAGCAGTATCTACCAGTCCTTTACGGGCTCCGTAGGAAGAGATAACGTACTCTGTTACCGTTAATCCTTCGCGGAAGTTCGTTTTAATAGGTTGGTCAATAATCTGTCCTTGGGGATCTGCCATCAGGCCCCGCATTCCTACTAACTGGCGTACTTGGCTCATGTTACCCCTCGCCCCAGAAAACGCCATCATATAGACGGAGTTTAGGGGATCGGTTTGGCGAAAGTTCCGTACAACTTCGTCTTTTAATTCTTCTGAGGTACTATTCCAGGTATCGATTACTTTTTGGAAACGTTCTACCTCGGTAATTTCTCCGCGAGCGTATCTGGCTTCTGTGCTGTTGATTTCTTTTTCGGCACTATCTAGCATCCCCCTTTTTGTGGGGGGAACTGTTAAGTCGTCGATACTAATAGATACACCTGCTTTTGTGGCGTAACGAAATCCTAAATCTTTTAAGTTATCGGCTACTTGGGAGCTGCGTGCTGCACCGTAGTTACGATAGGCCCAAGCCACTAATTTCTTTAAACGGCCTTTGTCAACAATTTGGTTATAGAATGTCATCAGAAAATATGAGGGTGGTTGATAGTTGATATTCGATAATTAATAGTTAATAACTTTCACTATTAACTATTAATTATTCACTGTTAACTTTTAACTGTTTATGCTTCTTCTTCTTCGAGTTCCTCGTTGGTTAACGATTCGTAGGTGGGACGATTTGGCGCACGACGTTGACTATCAATCATCAGATCAACTTCTGCATCTCTGCTGGTTCCGTCGTCGGCGGTTTCTACTTTATGAACAGCGATATCGAGTCCTAAAGACTGTAATTCTCGCATTAACACTTTGAAGGATTCGGGTGTTCCTGGACGGGGAATGGGTTTACCCTTGACTATGGCGTTGAGGGCCTCGTTACGCCCTTGCATATCGTCGGATTTAACCGTTAACAGTTCTTGTAGGGTGTAAGCCGCTCCGTAAGCTTCTAATGCCCATACTTCCATCTCTCCGAACCGTTGTCCCCCTTGTTGAGCTTTACCACCGAGAGGTTGCTGCGTAACCAAGGAATAGGGGCCTGTAGAACGGGCGTGAATTTTGTCATCCACCAGGTGAACCAGTTTCAACATATAGGCTTGGCCGACGGTAACGGGGCGATCAAATTTTTCTCCTGTGCGTCCGTCGTAAACGTGGATTTTCCCCGGGTGATCGGTGTTATATACCCAATTCTTACGAGGTTTTTTGGTTGCTTTTTCTAACAACCCGTGAACGGTTTTTCGCGATGATTCTTCCCCGTACATTTCGTCGAAGGGGGTAATCTTAAACCGTACCCCTAAGTTTTCCCCTGCCCAACCGAGGAGACACTCAAACACCTGTCCCACGTTCATCCGTGAGGGTACACCTAAAGGGTTTAAAACGATGTCCATAGGGCGGCCATCGGGCAAGTAGGGCATATCTTCGATGGGTAAGATACGGGAGATAATCCCCTTATTACCGTGCCGTCCCGCCATTTTATCCCCAACTTGGATTTTACGTTTTTGGGCCACATAAACCCGTACCACCATATTGGCTCCTGGGGGTAATTCGTCTCCTTGTTCACGGGTAAACACTCGCACGTCTACCACTCGCCCTTTTTCTCCGTTGGGAACTCTCAAGGAGTTGTCCCGTACATCCCTGGCTTTTTCGCCGAAGATTGCCCGTAAAAGCTTTTCTTCTGGGGGTTGATCCGATTCTCCTTTCGGGGTCACTTTACCCACCAGAATGTCCCCTGCCTCTACCCAAGCTCCAATACGGATAATTCCTTGTTCGTCCAAGTTTCTCAGGGAATCTTCACCCACGTTAGGAATCTCTCGGGTAATTTCTTCGGGGCCTAGTTTGGTTTGACGGGCTTCAATTTCAAATTTTTCGACGTGAATACTAGTGTAAACGTCGTCGTACACCAATCTTTCGCTGATCAGGATTGCGTCTTCGTAGTTATAACCTTCCCAGGGCATATAAGCAACTAGGATGTTTTGTCCTAAAGCTAGTTCTCCCCCTTCGGTGGCTGAACCGTCGGCTAATACTTGCCCAGGTACCACGTCCTCTCCCACATAAACCAAGGGTCGTTGATTTAAACAGGTATCTTGGTTAGACCGTTGGTACTTTTGTAGAATATACTGGGTTTCCTGCCCAACTTTTTCGTGACCCTCCGGACCTGTTACCCTGACGCGAATTTCGTTGGCATCAGCATAGGTAACGATACCTTCTGTTCTCGATACGATCACCATTCCCGAGTCTCTGGCTGCTTGAGCTTCTAAACCGGTTCCCACTAGGGGCCGTTCTGGACGCAACAGGGGAACTGCTTGCCGTTGCATGTTTGACCCCATCAAGGCACGGTTAGCGTCGTCGTGTTCTAGGAAGGGGATCATCGAGGTTGCCACAGAAATAATCTGTACGGGGGAAACCGCTACGTAATCCACTTGGTCGGGGGTGGTAATGAAGAATTCTTGCCGATAACGGGTGGGAACGGCGTTGCCGAGAATATTTCCCTCTTCGTCGGTTCCAATGTCTCCCGGGGCAACCCGTAAGTCGTCTTCTTCGTCTGCTGTGAGGTAAACTGGGTCTATATCCCGTCTCACCCGACCATCTTCTACACGATAGTAAGGGGTTTCAATAAATCCGTACAGATTGACCCGCGCATAGGTTGCTAAAGAACCGATCAAACCAGCGTTGGGACCTTCTGGAGTTTCTACGGGACAGATACGTCCATGATGGGAGGGGTGAATGTCTCTTACAGCAAAACCTGCTCTTTCTCTGGTGAGTCCCCCGGGTCCCAGGGCGGAAATACGCCGTTTGTGGGTTAATTCTGCTAGGGGGTTGGTTTGATCCATAAATTGGGACAGTTGAGATGACCCAAAAAACTCTTTAATCGCGGCTACTAAGGGTTTGGGGTTAACCAAAGAGGCAGGGGTGAGGCTATCTGACTCACTAACGGTCATTCTTTCACGAATAATCCGTTCTAGGCGGTTTAATCCTACTCTGACTTGGTTTTGTAGCAGTTCTCCTACTGATCTCACCCGGCGGTTCCCTAAGTGATCGATATCATCGACGCTACCGATATCAAACTCTAGGTTAATCAAATAATCGATTGCTGATAATATGTCTTCTGAGCGCAATACCCGCATGGTATAGGGTGCGTTCAATCTCAGTTTTTTGTTTAGTTTATACCTTCCTACTCTTCCTAAGTCGTACCGCTTACTATCAAAAAAGCGAGACTCTAATAGTTGTTGTCCACCGCTTACTGTGGGGGGTTCTCCTGGTCTTAGTTTGCGATATAACTCTAATAGGGCATCTTCTTCTGAAGGGTTGCCTTCTTTGTCTAGAGTACGTTGATAAAATTCGGGGTGACGCAGAGAGTCTAAGATCTCGTTGTCACTGAGTCCGATGGCTTTGAGGAGAACCTGGGCGGATAATTTGCGAGTTTTATCGATTCTAACCCAGACTAGGCCATTTTTATCTGTTTCAAACTTTAACCAAGCTCCTCGGTTCGGTATCAAGGAAGCAGAGTAAGTTCTACGTCCGTTTTTGTCGGTTTCTGCCTTATAATAAACCCCGGGGGAGCGAACTATCTGATTGACAATTACCCGTTCTGCACCGTTAATGATAAAGGTACCTCTGTCGGTCATTAGGGGTAAGTCCCCAATAAAGACTTCTTGCTCTTTTATTTCCCCTGTTTCTTTGTTAATCAAGCGAGTGGGAACGTACATTTGCACAGAATAGCTGGCATCCCGTCGCTTTGCTTCGTCAACGTCGTATTTTGGCTCTTTGAGTTTATAATTTTCCCCTAAGAAGTGTAGTTCTAATTTTCCTGTGTAGTCCGTAATGGGGGAAAAGCTGTTAAGTTCTTCTATTAGTCCTTCTTCGAGGAACCAACGAAAACTGGAATGTTGAATTTCGATGAGATCCGGTAGCAGGTTATAGTTATAAATTAGATTGGTAGTCATGGGTTACTCAATTGACCGTTGTTATAGGGTATCCTTATTAGGAATTGAGGGATAGGTTAAATAGCTTACAGGCGTTATGGGTAGTTTGTTGGGCTATGGTTTCTAGGGGAACGTCCCGTAATGTTGCTAAAAACTCGGCTACGTGGCGAACGTTAGCTGGTTCGTTTCGTTTTCCCCTTTTGGGTACGGGGGCTAAAAAAGGGCAGTCAGTTTCGATTAAGAGGCGATCTTCAGGTACTATTTTGGCGCTTTCTTGGATTGTTTGGGCTTTTTTAAAGGTGACAACTCCACTAAAACTGATGTAGAAACCTAAATCTAGGAACCATTGTGTTTCTTCTGGTGTTCCACTCCAACAGTGCATTACCCCTCTTACTTGACCTGTTTGTTCCCAAAATAATTCTAGAACATCTTTCAGTTTTTGGGCGGCATCTCGACAATGAATAATGACTGGTTTTTGCAGTTGGTGGGCAATTTTTAGTTGCGCTTCTAAAACTTCTTGCTGTTGCTCATGGTTACTGGCTTTGTAAAAGTCTAACCCCATTTCTCCAATGGCAACCACTCGATGATCAGATTGAGCGTGGTTTAGTACGTCTTCCCCCATACTACTTGTCCATTTCTCTGCATCTAAGGGGTGTAAACCCACTGCAAACGATAGATTCCCAAAACGATCTGCTAAGGTTTTGATGCTTTGGAACTCGCTAGGCTCGACACAGGAATGGACTAAATGAGCAACTTCTGCTTTTTGCCAACGATTTTTGATGTCTTCGAGATCGGACTCAAACACATCAAAGTTAATATGTACATGGGTATCTATCAGTTGCATCGAACTCCTCTAATTTGGCCATATCCTAGTAATAACAGTAACTAATGGTAAATACTATTGTTTCCTATTGTCCATTAGTTAGTTTTGTTCTACGGTTTTGAGAAGTTTGACAGTGGAACTAATATTTCCTAGCCACAACTTCAAAAACGACCTATTTACTGAGGGTTGACCAAGCTAAGAAGCTGGTGCAACTTTTTGTAGTGCTTTGGCTAAGCGAGCTTTCTTCCTAGCTCCGTTATTACGATGTAAAACACTGCGTTTTACTGCTTTGTCTATTTTGCTGTAAGCGGCTGACATACTTTGATCCACCACTGTCTTATTTTCTTCGGTGGGGGATGCGGCGTACTGTTCTACCGCTTGAAAGTATTTTTTCATTAATGTTCTTACCGCCGATTTGTAGCTTTTATTACGAAGTCGGTTACGTTCGGCTACTTTAATGCGTTTTAGTGCAGACTTTGAATTGGCCACAGTCTCTAATCCAGGAGGGGTTTGCTGATTACAATAATAATTGTTTCTATCGGATTTAATATCATAGCAGTCTTCTGAGTAGTTTGGCAACTATTGGGAGGGTTGGCGTTTTCTGTTACGGGGAGTGATGCTCATAGCAGTTTTCAATGGGTGTATCAAAATCTCGGTTTAGTGAGGGTGGGGAGTGTACTTCGACTTCGCTCAGTAACAGTGAGGGTGGGGAGTGTACTTCGACTTCGCTCAGTAACAGGGAGGGGTGGGAAGTGTGGGGACTATTTTTCTTTGAGTTTGTAGTCTATGCATAAGAAAATTGCTATAAATCGGCTTTATACTGATATCTTGCAGCAGTTAGCAGTTAGCAGTTAGCACTCAGCATTCGTTTAATCTTACTCACAGTAGATGATTAGGGATTCATATTTTTCAGCATCGAAAATCGCTTTAAAACCCCCAAGTCTAATTTTAATGGGGAAACTATGGAGAACTAAAATCTATAATTCCCTCTGTTAAATTTCTTATTTCCTCAATTTTCGCTTCATTTGCTTCTTGATCAAGGGGAAACCATTGCCTATTATCCGAGTTCCATTCTGATTTTGTATAGACTGCTTGCTCCCAGTTTCTTGCTGATTTTAAACTTTTAACATTTACTCTTCTAGTTTGATAGAGGTAGGCTCCTTGGAGATCTGCTCCTTGGAGACCTGCTCCTTGGAGATCTGCTCCTGAGAGGTCGGCTCCTTGGAGGCAGGCTCCTGAGAGGTAGGCTCCTGAGAGGTAGGCTCTAACGAGGTAGGCTCTAACGAGGTCGGCTCTAATGAGGTCGGCTCCTTCAAGATTGGCTAGTTCGAGATTGGCTCCTGAGAGGTTGGCATCTTGCAGGTTAGCATCTTGGAGGTTGGCTACTTCGAGATTGGCATCTTGGAGGTTGGCTACTTGGAGAGATGCTCCTCGGAGTATGGCTCCTCGGAGTATGGCTCGTTGGAGCTTAGCTTCTTGAAGGTTGGCATCTTGCAGGTTGGCTCCTCGGAGCTTGGCTTCTTGGAGTATGGCTCGTTGGAGTATGGCTCGTTGGAGCTTGGCTCCTTCCAGGTTGGCATCTTGCAGGTTAGCATCTTGGAGGTTGGCTAGTTGGAGATTTGCTCCTTTGAGGAAGGCTCCTTCGAGATTAGCACAGGAGAGGGAGGCTCCTTCGAGGTTGGCTTGATCAAAATATCTAAAATTTAAAATAGAGTTGCTTAACAATAAATAATTCAAACAGTCAAACGTAACGGGATTTTCCAACCCTGTCCTTTGGTATCTTCTCAAAAAGCCAGGGGTCACTCGCTGCGAAAACTTAGCCTGCATTATTCATGAAAGAATTGAGAAAAAGCCTGAAAGCCTTATGCCA
>NZ_JARVCN010000015.1:0-16084 GCF_038442745.1 Crocosphaera sp. Alani8 | reverse complement strand
GGTTTGATAAATCCCCCTCGTTTATAGTGCGGGGCTTCTCGGCGGTTAGCTAATACTGCTGATAAATTCATTTATTTTGTTGAAGTACAATTTCAGAAAGATGAGCAGTTTTATTCTCGGTTTTTTAGTGAAATATTTTTGTATCTACATCAAACAAGATTAAGCAATAATTGGCAAGGAGTGGTTATTTATCCTAAACGTCAAGTAGAAACAAGCAACACATCACGTTATCAAGAATTATTAAACTCAGATAGAGTTAAACGGTTTTATCTGAATGAATTAGATAACATAGAATCAATAGGAATAAAAACCCTGAAATTAATCATCAGTCCTCAAAAAGAAGCTATTGAACAGGGAAAAGGATTAATTAAACAAGTTAATCAAGAATTTAATGATACCAAACAACAAGAAAATATCTTACAATTAATAGAGACAATCCTTGTCTATAAACTGCCATTAATTAGTCGCCAGGAGATAGAAAAAATGTTTAGTTTAAGTGATCTCAGAGAAACTAAAGTGTATCAAGAAGCATTAGAGGAAGGAATAGAACAAGGTATTGAACAAGGTATTGAACAAGGAATAGAACAAGGTATTGAACGAGGGATTGAACGAGGGATTGAACAGGGAAGAGAAGAAGGAGAGTTAGCTGCTAAAATCGCTTCTATTCCTCGTTTAGTAGCATTAGGATTAAGTGTAGAACAAATAGCTCAAGCTTTAGAGTTAGACATTGAAGAAGTTAGAAATGTTGTCCAATCTAATTCCTAAGCGATCGCCTGTTAATTAATAATTATTCTGATTCCGAACTTCGGTTAATAAACATTCGTTACAAATGCTATAACACCAACCACCCCTAATGATAGGGTGAAAAATGCACGTTTATTACTGGGGAAGCCATAATGACAGGAGCTAACGATACACCCTATCTCCTTCGCGCTGCACGGGGAGAAATCTTAGATCGTCCACCGGTTTGGATGATGCGACAAGCTGGACGCTATATGAAAGTATATCGGGATTTACGGGATAAATACCCCAGTTTTCGTGAAAGATCCGAAAATCCTGACCTCGCCATCGAAATTTCTCTGCAACCTTGGCGAGCGTTTCAACCGGATGGGGTGATTATGTTTTCCGATATTTTAACCCCTTTACCTGGGATGGGTATCCCTTTTGATATTGTGGAAAGCAAGGGACCTGTTATTGATCCACCCATTCGCACTAAAGAACAAGTGGATAACCTTCGTCCTCTGAACCCAGAGGAGTCTTTACCCTTCATCAAGACCATTTTAAACGCCCTCAGAGCAGAAGTAGGCAATCGATCTACGGTGTTAGGATTTGTAGGATCTCCCTGGACTTTAGCTGCTTATGCCATCGAAGGGAAAAGTTCTAAGAACTATGCCATTATTAAGAGCATGGCCTTTTCTCAACCTGAGATTTTGCATAGTTTCTTGAGTAAAATAGCCGATGCGATCGCAGTTTACGTTCGTTATCAGATCGACTGTGGGGCGCAAGTGGTACAATTGTTTGATTCCTGGGCCGGTCAACTCAGTCCCCAAGACTACGAAACCTTTGCGTTACCCTATCAACAACAGGTGGTGCGTCAGGTTAAACAAACCCATCCCGATACCCCGTTGATTCTTTACATTAGCGGTAGTGCCGGTGTTTTAGAGAGAATGGGACAGTCTGGAGTAGACATTGTTAGTCTGGACTGGACAGTAGATATGGCTGAAGGAAGACAGCGTTTGGGTAGGGATATGAAGGTTCAGGGAAATATAGATCCTGGGGTCTTATTTGGCTCCCAAGACTTCATTAAAGCTCGTATTTTGGATACGGTACGCAAAGCAGGAAGAGGTGGCCATATTTTAAACTTAGGTCACGGTGTTTTAGTGGGAACCCCGGAAGACAATGTTCGTTGTTTCTTTGAAACAGCTAAACAGGTGGATCAGTTATTAGCTGTTCCTGTTTAGGGTTTTTGGGTGGGTTTTACCCACCTTATTATCAAAGGGATATTTAGGGTTTAAAGTTTCTACCTCCAATAAACCGAGGGATGGAGCTACTGACGAGGAATGTTAGAGCTATAATAACGATTTGTCTCCAATTTTTAAATTTGCCAACTTTTTCGGCTAAGTCGGGTATTTTCTGCAATAATGGCTGTTGATTTTGTCCTGTGGTTTCCATTCAGCTCATTTTGTCCCTTAATTCAGGGATTTTTTGAACTAAGGGTTGCTGGACTTCCAAGGTAGATTTAATACTATAGAACACAAAATAGAAGTTAAAAATAATCCTCAACCCAACTATCTTCAGAACACAGATAAAAAGAATATTCAAGAAACTGAAAAACTTAGAAAAATTTTTGCTAGTATCGAGATCGAAATCTTAAATAATCAAAATAAACTTAGTCGATTAATGTTGCTTGGAGATAATTATGATTAATTCCTTGATTAGACTGCAAAAGAGTTCTATTTCTTGGTCTGTGGTATGTACAGTAGCATTAAGTTTATGGGGAACATCTGCATGGGCTGGAGATCCTTTCCGTAGCACTAACCCACGTCCTATTGGAGATAACACAGAGGCCGCTTTTGTCGAAATCTTTAAAAATGGTAATTATTTAGAAGCAAAAACCCATTTAGAACAGGCCATTGAAACAGAAACTAACGAACCCCTAGCTTATGCTATGCAAGCTTCTTTAGCCTATTCCAACGAAGAATGGGACGTGATGAAAAATGCTGCCGATAAAACCCTATTGGTAGCCGAAAGATTAACTGCTGAAGATCCCTTGCGGGGTAATTTATATCAAGCGGTGGGACATTTTTTACAGGGAGCTTATACTTTTAAAACCCGAGGGCCGTTGGGAGCCGTCAACAAGTTACAATTAGTTTTTGATCATTTGGATGAAGCCGAAGCTATATCTCCTGAAGATCCAGAATTAAATTTGTTTAAAGGTTATCTAGATTTAATTTTATCGGTTAATTTACCCTTTTCTTCCCCAGAAGATGCAATCGCTCGTTTTGAAAAACACGCAGCACCTAACTACATGGTAGATCGGGCTTTATTCACTGCCTATCGGGACTTAGATCAGTACGATACTGCTATGGTATATATTGAGCAAGCTTTGACTAGTAGTCCGGATAATCCTGAATTGCTGTATTTTAAAGGTCAACTGTTGCGTAAAAAAGGGAGAACAAAAGACGGTCAACCCAAAGATTTGGGTTTGCTCGAAGAAGCTTATACTTATTTTGCTCAAGCTATGACCAAAGTAGATCAACTTCCGAAAGGGGTTCAAATACCTTTGCGTCACGATCATCGAGTCGTACAAGATGAAATCACTAAGTTAAGTACAAATGCTGATTAATGTTAAGTGTCTTAACTAAATTTTGTGATCGGGATTATCTTCTCCTCAAAATCTAAGACCATAATGCTTAAACATCTGGTCTTAGAAATTTAAATCAATTACATTCCCGCACCCGTAGGAATATCGTCATTGACGGTATTAGAACTCGAACCACCAAACCCATCGGGTTCTTTGATAAAGCCATGATAAGCTTCCATGCCATGTTCTCCGATGTCTAGGCCATTGAGTTCTTCTTCTGCGCTGACACGAATACCCATTGTTGACTTAAGAACAGTCCAGACGACACCACTAAAGACAACTGTAAACAAACCAATGCTTAAGACACCAACAATTTGATATCCCAATTGAGCTAAACCGCCACCATAGAAGAGTCCAGACTCCGTATTAAACAAACCAACCGCTAGAGTTCCCCAAATTCCGTTAACCAAGTGAACAGAAATAGCCCCAACGGGATCATCAATTTTGAGAACAGAATCAATAATACTGACGGAATAAACAACAATTACACCAGCAATAGCACCGATAATGACAGCACCCCAATAAGATACTCCATCGCAACCTGCAGTGATACCTACTAATCCCCCTAAGATACCGTTAATAATCATGGATAAATCGGGTTTACCGTCTTTAGCCCAAGCTACAAGGGTAGCGGCTACACCACCGGCGGCAGCAGCTAAGTTGGTGGTAACAGCAATATAGGGAACAGCACTATCTGCGGCTAACTGAGAACCTGGGTTAAAGCCAAACCAACCAATCCAAAGAATTAGACAGCCCAAGGTAGCAATACTCATATTATGACCAGGAATCGCTTGGGGACGACCATCGACGTATTTGCCCATTCTTGGTCCAAGAATAGCAGCCCCCATCAGTGCAGCCCAACCCCCAACGGAGTGAACCACCGTAGAACCTGCAAAGTCACTGAAACCAAGGGAACCTAACCAACCCCCACTCCAAACCCAGTGACCGGTGATAGGATAGGAAATACCCACTAAAAGTAAGCTAAAAATTAGGAAATCGCTAAACTTGATCCGTTCTGCAACCGCTCCAGATACGATGGTAGCTGCGGTTCCTGCAAAAGCGGCTTGGAATAGGAAAGCAACAGAAACAGGTAATCCTACTGGGAAAGGATCGAGTCCATAGGTAGCTGGTTCTCCACCAAGAAACCAACCGCCAAAACCAATGATAGGATTTTCAGGACCGCCAAACATCAGCGAGAAACCGATCGCCCAATATGCTAGAGTAGCTAGGGCAAACACAATAAGGTTTTTGGATAAAATATTAACGGCGTTTTTGTGACGACAAAAGCCTGTTTCTAGCATCCCGAAACCCGCATTCATAAAGATGACGAGTATCGCTGCAACTAATACCCAGATAGCGTTGAGGGTTCCTTGCAGTTGAATAATCGCATCAGGGGGAGCTTCTGTGATTTCTAGGATGTTGATATCTTCAGCAGCAACAGTCTTATTCCAAACAATGGTGATAATTGTTGCTAGAGGAATACAAGCTATCCAATATGGAGAGAAGGATCTGGCAATTGCTTTTAGCGGTTGCCAGGTAGGGACATCTTTTTTTGTTCGTGTTGATACCATTTTTAGGAGATGATTAAGAGAATCATTAACACTGGGAATAACTAAATGTTGACTCACGTAGTCTCTTATTTAGTTATTCTTTTATTTAGTGTATAAACTCTAGAGATAATTCCTGGATTTCGTCAAGGTCACTTAAGGATTTACCCTAGATTTTGCTAAAGATCTCCAACTTTTTCCCACGATTTAATGATTCTTTGACCCTATTATGACTCAAGAAAATTTTGACCAACAAATGATGCAAAGATGTTTGACTTTAGCCCGTCAAGCTTCTGGTTACACTTCTCCTAACCCAATGGTGGGAGCAGTTGTGGTGAAAAATGGCCAAATTGTTGGGCAGGGATTTCACCTCAAACCTGGGGAACCCCATGCAGAGGTATTTGCCTTACAAGATGCAGGGGAAAATGCCGCAGGAGCAACGGTTTATGTCAATTTGGAACCCTGTAACCATTACGGTCGTACACCCCCCTGTACAGAGCGATTAATCGCTTCTAAAGTGGCTAAAGTAGTGGTGGGTATGGTTGACCCCAACCCCTTAGTTGCCGGTAAAGGCATTGCCAAGCTTGAAGATGCAGGGATAGAGGTCACAGTTGGAGTGGAGGAAGCTGCTTGTCGTCGCCTCAATGAAGCATTCTGTTACTCTATTCTCCATCATCGACCTTTTGGTATCTTAAAGTACGCGATGACCCTCGATGGTAAAATTGCTACCAATACAGGTCATAGTGCTTGGGTTACAGGAACAAACTCCCGACAATTGGTTCATAAAACTAGGGCGGGGTGTGATGCGGTAATCGTCGGGGGAAACACGGTACGACGTGATAATCCTCATTTGACCATTCACCAAGCCACGGGACGCAACCCTTTACGGGTGGTGATGACTCGCAACTTACACCTACCTCAAGATGCTAATCTCTGGGATGTTGATACTGCGTCTACGGTTGTGTTTACGGAATGGGGTAAAAATCCTTCTCTGCAAAAAGTTTTACGCAGTAAGGGGGTTGAAGTGGTAGAATTATCGCCCTTGACTCCTTCTCAGGTAATGAATGTCCTTTATGAAAGGCAATTATCTAGGATTTTCTGGGAATGTGGCGGTATTTTGGGGGCGCAAGCTATCAGCGAAGGGGCGATTCAAAAAATTATGGCGTTTATTGCCCCAAAAATTATCGGTGGGATATCTGCTGCTTCTCCTGTAGGTGATTTAGGCTTAGAAAAAATGTCCGATGCTCTATCATTAGATGATGTTACAATTCGTCAGGTAGATGAAGATACTTTAGTGGAAGGATATTTAAAGAGTGTCGAAAATTAAATCTTATTTTTCAAATATCAGTTAACAGTTATATTTTTAAAAGGTTATAGCAACACAACAATTTATCAGGTATAATAGCTTTGATAAAAATCTTTTTGCTTATGCCTCTTCTTCATAAAAAAGTAACTTTTTTAAATCATTTTCCATCTGCATTTATAATATTACTAATAGGTTTATTATTTCGTTCTTTTATCGCTTTTTGGCTCTTGCCTGGTTACGATGAAGGTTATTATTATCTTTATACTAAACATTTAGATTGGAGTTATTTTGATCATCCTATTTTGGTCAGCCTAACAACCGGTTTTGGTGTTTGGTTAACGGGAGTAGTCTCGCCGTTTACTCTCCGTATTGGCACTTTAGTTTTATATACAGGAAGCTTATTTCTGTTATATCTAACCAGTGCAAAATTGTTTACCAAAACAGCCGCTAAAATAACCTTAATTTTGGCTTCTATTATTCCCATTTTTCAACTGGGTTTTGGTATTATAACCCTTCCTGATAGTCCTTTAATTTTTTTTTGGTCGGCTGCTTTATACTGTGCTAGTAATGAATTTTTCTCGAAACGAAACAAAACTTATTTACCCAGCTATCGTCTCAGTATTTTGGGTATTTTAATCGGATTAGCTTGTTTGAGTAAGTATCATGGGTTTGTTTTAGGACTCTGTTTATTCTGCTTTTGTTTAACCAGTAAAGAGCATCGCAGAGCTTTAGTTTCTCCCTGGACAGTTTTGGGTTTCTTATTATTTATTATGACCCTATTTCCCTTGTTATTCTGGAATTATCAACATGATTGGATATCCTTAAGATTTCAACTGTTTGATCGTTTTTCCCCTATTCCTGATGCTCCAAAAACCACTTACAATATTTTCAATGCTTTGATAGTTTTACTGGTTAATATCGCTCTATTATTTCCGACAATAGGTTTCCCTTTATGGTGGGTAATGGGTAAAAGTTTTCTGACAGATAGTTATCAATTACTGTCTCAACAAGAAAATATTAAAAACTTCAGTAATAAAAAATTGTTTATCTACTGGATATCTTTACCTTTAACATTGGGATTAATAGTTTTAGGAGGAAAACAACAAATCCTAGTAACTTGGCCAATGCCTGGTTATTGGGGCATGATTTTATTATTAGGATTCTACGGTGAACAGTGGTTAAACTATTCAAAAATATGGGTTAAAAGATGGCTTATTGGAACTGCGATAGCTATTAATACTATTCTCTTATTAGTGTTGCTACACCTGAATACGGGAACCTTCTTTACATCTAATCAATATCCTTTATTTAAAGGCTTTTTAAACCCCGAAACTGACCCCACAACAGAATTAATTGATGTAGAACAATTTAGAAGAAAAGTAAATCAATCACCCCGATTATTAAACCATTTAAAACAGTCAATTTTTTTATTTACCAATGCCTACTATTTAGCAGGACTAATTGATTTAGCTTTAGAACCATTACACGACATTCCTGTAACCTGTTTTAGCTACGATAGGAGAGGATTTTACTTTTGGCCAGATACGGATCAATGGATTGGGGAAAATGCCCTCTATATCACTTTAAAACGCTTTCATGAAATGCCAGAACTAACGGATGAATTTCGAGCTTTTTTTCAAGAAATTAAAGAAATAGGTACAATAGAAATTGAGCGAGGTGGAGTAGTTGTTAATGTTTTTTACTTCTACGAAGCTAAGCATCTATTAAAACCTTATGTGGCTACAGAAAATTCGGTAAGATAAACAAAAATATGGCTAAGTTTGGAGCAGTGTACTTATCTTTAAAAAATATCAATAACCCCATAAAAGAAATGGAAAAAGTTGCTTCTATTTTAGTGAAAGCTGGTTACAAATTTGCAGTGCGTTATCATCAAGAAATTCCTTGGATACAACTGTATATAGATGAACCAGAAAACATTGTTTTCTATGCTCAACAAGTTGCTATAATTTTTCCTAAACAAGCAACATTAGGGTTAGCAGCTTACACACTATATGACTCGGGAGCTTTTTGTTACTTTCAAGGAGAAAAAATAATCCGCCTTTTGCAATCAGGTTTTAACCAAAAAAGACAGTGGGAAATCATAAAAGGAGAAAAACAAACATGGGAAGACGAAATATTTAGTAAATTGAACTTGGAAATTGGTACTATGGGAATGGTTAGTTATCATATTCAACAAATTGGCGTATTATTAAACTTACCAGGGTTTGGTATTCCTCGACAGGGTGAACCTTGGACTAAAGAAATTATTAATTGATCTGAGAGTAACCTCAAATGAAAATACCTTTAAACCAACATCAAACCGAAGAATTAAGAAAATTTTTTGCTCAAGTCGATCAAGACAATAATGGAAAAATAGATAAAAAAGAGTTAAAACAATTATTAGAGACTATTTGGGGAGAAAATACAGACCTTGATATTAATGAAGCGGTGGAATCAACCTTCAAGAAATGCGATCTCAATAACGATGGTTTTATTACCTTCGATGAATTAACTTCTTTACCAGAATAAAACAGAATAACTGGTCATTAAACAGTAAAATCATCTATAATAGAAAGGTTGTCTACTTATTCTATGTTTAACTCCTATGGCAGTCCCTAAAAAGAAAACATCCAATACAAAACGAGATCAACGGAAAGCACATTGGAAGCGTGTTGCCGCTCAAGAAGCACAAAAAGCCTTATCATTGGGTAAATCTGTTCTATCCGGTCGTTCCAAGAGTTTTGTGTATCCTCAAGACGAAGAAGACGACGACGAAGAATAAAGCTTATTTTGAGTTCCTCTGCGATCGCTTTTTTAACCACTTTATTTTAAAGTAGCGATCGCTTCAATATTTTAGATATCATTCCTTTTCAAAAATAACAGATAAATTATTAGCTGGCATTTCAACCTTTTCTTTAAAAATTAAGCCATTTTCTTCGGCAACTTTGATAACATCTTCTAAATTTCTTACTCCCCATTCTGTATTTTGAAGCCGCAAAGATTGATCAAACGATTCGTTACTTATTGCTGTATGTTTTCCACCTTGTTTATATGGTCCGTATAAATATAAAATACCACCAGATGGTAATATTCTTTTTGCTCCTTCCATTAAACCCAAACAAGCTTGCCAAGGGGAAATATGAATCATATTAATATTAACCATTGTAGTAATATCTAGTTCTTGCTCTTCTACTGCCCAACTTAAACTTGTTGCATCAATATTCAGAGGAGAATTAATATTATCAATTAAACTCTCTTTTCTCCACGCTTCAATACTATTCCTCGCCGTAGGATTAGCATCGGAAGGTATCCACTTACGGGGACTAAAAGCAGGAGCAAAAAAAAGACAATGTTCACCAGTTCCACTGGCAATTTCTAGGATATTTCCCGATGGGGGAAGTACCCTTAATAATACTTCTAAAATAGGTTCTCTATTTCTTTGAGTCGCTGGTGCATATTGTTTTAAATCAGTCATAATTTTTTCTTGTTTTATTTTAATTAATAGCTTTAATAGCCTCTTCTAAAGCTAGAGAAATATGAGTCCAATGGGTTCCTCCCTGACAAAAAACAATATAGGGTTCTCTTAATGGGCCATCAGCAGAAAATTCTGAGGTACTACCATCAATAAATGTACCACCAGCCATCACTAATTTGCTCTCGTAGCCTGGCATTTCAGCAGGTACAGGGTCAAGATAAGAACCCACAGGAGAGTAGGTTTGAATAGCACGACAAAAGGACTTTAATTTTTCAGGAGAACCTAACTTAATGCCTTGAATGATATCCCGACGGGAAACGAAAGGTAAGGGGTTAACTTCGTAACCTAATTTATCAAAAACGTAAGCAATTAAATGAGTCCCTTTGATCGCTTCTCCTACCATTTGGGGAGCTAGAAATAATCCTTGAAATAATAGCCGACTTTGATTTAAAGTCGCCCCACCTTTTCTCCCAATACCAGGAGATGTTAACCGACAAGTTGCGGCTTCTACTAATGATTTTTTGCCAGCTACATAGCCCCCCGTGGTAACAATTGTTCCCCCGAGATTTTTAATCAAAGAACCAGCCATTAAATCAGCACCCACCGCCGTTGGTTCCATATTTTCTACCAACTCGCCGTAACAATTATCCACAAAACAAACTGTATGAGAATTTTGTTTTTTGACAATTTGAATGATTTTTTTGATATCTTCGATGGATAAACTCGAACGCCAAGAATAACCACAAGAACGCTGAATTAAAACTAATTTTGTTTCGGCTTTGATAGCAGTTTTTAACCCTTCCCAATCAATTGTTCCCTCGTTAGTTAGGTCTAATTGTCGGTAATTAATGTTAAACTCTGTTAGGGAGCCTTGACAGTTGCCTCTTAGGCCGATCACCTCCTCTAAGGTGTCGTAAGGCGCACCAGCTACGGCTAACATTTCGTCCCCTGGGCGAAGTACCCCAAACAAAGCGCAGGCGATGGCATGGGTTCCTGATACAAATTGTATGCGGACTGTGGCAGCTTCTGCTTGCACAATCTCAGCAAAAATCCCGTCCAAGTTTTCTCGTCCAAGATCATCATGACCATAACCAGTAACACTGGCGAAATGATGAACTCCTAGACGATGATTGCGAAAGGCTGTTAAGGTTTTTTTGAGATTTTCCTTGACCTTATGGTCGATTTCCGAAAAGATCGGAATTAGGGCGTTTTCTGCCTCTTTTATGAGCATTAAGCTGTCCAATTGTCAACCCCAAACTATTAATCTTGTCGATAGCGATTAATTAAAATCAATGGCAAAGGTTTGTTTATCCCATTTATTTATACCAAATAAAAGCTTATATAAGTTATTCAATTGGGAACTTAATTTGGAATTAAATATTAAAAATTCAGAACCTTGGTCAACCAAAATAGTTAACACTATCGCAAAGTATAATAGAGTTTTGATTACTTTTACATACAGGTTATTACATGACTGTTGCTGCATCTCAAAAACTATCCTATGACTGGACAGTTATTATTTACATGGCTTCGATCCATCTGGTTGCCTTACTGGCATTTTTGCCCGGCAATTTTAGTTGGCAAGCTATAGGTATTACCTTCTTATTATATTGGGTTACGGGAGCATTAGGCATTACTTTAGGCTTTCATAGATTGGTATCTCACCGTAGTTTTCAGTCACCAAAATGGCTAGAGTACTTGTTAGTTTTCTTAGGTACATTAGCTTGCCAAGGGGGACCCATTCAATGGGTAGGGTTACACCGCATTCATCATAAATATTCTGATACCGAACCCGATCCCCACGATTCTAACAAAGGGTTTTGGTGGAGTCATCTAGGATGGATGTTACACAAAATTCCTGCGGATAACGATGTTCCTCGCTACACCAAAGATATTAACAGCGATCCCTTTTACAATTTCTGTCAAACCTTCATGATTCCCATTCAAGTCGGTTTGGGTTTAATCCTTTTTGTCATAGGAGGATGGCCCTGTGTGATTTGGGGAGTTTTTGTCCGTTTAGTAATGGTATTTCACTTCACTTGGTTTGT
Source organism: Crocosphaera sp. Alani8 (assembly GCF_038442745.1). Classification (NCBI taxonomy): domain Bacteria; kingdom Bacillati; phylum Cyanobacteriota; class Cyanophyceae; order Chroococcales; family Aphanothecaceae; genus Crocosphaera; species Crocosphaera sp. Alani8. The sequence continues at coordinate 4,344 of NZ_JARVCN010000015.1, read as the reverse complement.
TAACAGTGCTACCCATAAGTTTGGCTATCAAAGTCACGAATCAAATGACCACTCTCGTAACTGCTGGTGGGTTGCCTTATTAACATTTGGCGAAGGATGGCACAACAATCACCATGCTTATCAATATTCTGCTCGTCATGGTTTAGCTTGGTGGGAAATCGACATTACTTGGATGACTATTCAAGTTTTACAGTTTTTAGGACTCGCTACAAACGTCAAATTAGCACCCGTCTCTAACAATAAATAGTCTTTACATTTAGGCAACATAAAAAACCTTCTCTATTGCTGATGGGAAGGTTTTTTAGTTTTCAGCCAAGAACCGACGGACTTAACCCCTTCAACATTTCCATGAACCATGTTATGATATTGTATGCAACAAGAATTATTTTCCTAATTTGTTTTGTTAATTTTTATTTACAAACATCAGAGTGAATTTAACTCTCTACACCACTGAATTTTAGAAAGCTTTTTATGTCAATTTACGTCGGCAATTTATCCTACGATGTCACCCAAGACGATCTCCAAGAAGTATTCGCAGAATATGGTGCGGTCAAAAGGGTACAACTCCCTACCGATCGGGAGACAGGAAGACCTAGAGGTTTTGGTTTCGTGGAAATGGAAACAGAAAGCGAAGAAACTGCCGCCATTGAAGCCTTAGACGGGGCTGAGTGGATGGGGCGGGCCCTAAAAGTCAATAAAGCTAGACCGAGAGAGAATCGCAGATCCTCCGGTGGTGGTTCAACCCGTCGTTACTAGACTTAAACCACTGTTTTAACTGCGATCACTGTTTTCTATCTACCCTGTTAACCATCAATCGAGAATAACACAGATGAACATCAAAGAACTTTTGAGTCGCTACAATGCAGGACAAAGAGACTTTAGAAACATCACCCTAATTGCAGCGAATCTTAGAAATGTTAATCTGAGGGGGATTAATCTAAGTGGGGCTGATCTTAGAGGTGTTAATTTAAGCAACGCCAATCTCAGCCATGCTAATTTAACGAATGTTCGTTTGCAAGGAGCTAATCTAAGAGAAACCGATCTTACTGCAGCCAACCTGACAGATGTTGATCTAAATGGCATAGATATGAGTCAAACCCATTTATCAAGGGCAATTTTTCAACCATCAAAAGTTGCTACCCAATAAGCCTTAATTCAGGAGATAAGCTTAAAAATGACCCAGATTATTCGTGGAGAAAATGAACATATCGAATCGGCCTTACGTCGCTTCAAACGACAAGTAAGCAAAGCCGGAATTTTTTACGATATGAAGAAAAATCGGCACTTTGAAACGCCCATTGAAAAACGCAAACGTAAGGCCCTAGCTAAACAAAGACAACGCAAAAGATATTCGCGTTAATAGATAAATAGTCTAGCCATCTCAGGGAATAGTAAGGGTCAACTCTTGTTGACTCTAATACTTTTTTTCATTAAAAGATATTGAGAGATGTATAAACTTGTTGCCCTTATATTATAAGAAGATTAAGATAGGTTTGAGAAACGGATTTGATCTTAGTGATCTTATTTCCCTTTTCGTAGTATTAATTAATAATTATTTTTCTTTCTTAACTTAATATTTCAGTTATTTTAAAAGTCATTGCAAAATGTCTTCTAGAACACCAACAATAAGTTAAATCCGCTAGATTGAAAGTAGATACAAAACAATGTGAGTTTAATTTTCTGTTATTGCTGAACACTCACAAGATGGGGAAAAACAGAGATAGTGTTGACCCTCAACCTGCCTGTGTTGAGCTTGAAAATTAGCTTCAAGGAGGTGTTTTATGAGCGAAAAAGTTTTAGGCAATGTGCGTAATGTAGCTATCGTTGGCCCCTATTCGAGCGGTAAAACCACCCTACTCGAAAGCCTATTATCCCTTACTGGTGCCATTAACCGAAAAGGTCGTATTAAAGAAGGTAACACCCTCGGCGATAGTTCTCCTGAAGCCAGGGATCGGCAAATGAGTGTAGAAGTTTCCGCCGCCAGTACCAGCCACGAAACCATCGAATTTACCTTTTTAGACTGTCCCGGTTCCATAGAATTCGCCCAAGAAACCTATAATGTCTTAGTGGGTGCTGGTGCGGCGATCGTCGTTTGCGAACCAGAAATCCATCGCCTGTTAACCCTTGCACCCTTATTAAAATTCCTCGATGATTGGGAAATCCCCCATATTATCTACATCAATAAGATGGATCGCTTCAAAGACAGTTTTATGGACGTACTCCACGCCCTCAAAGATGTGTCCACCCGTCCTGTTATCCCCCAACAATATCCCATTCGTCAAGAAAGAGAACTCATCGGCTATATTGATTTAGTCAGCGAACAAGCTTATCATTATCATCCAGGGAGTCCTGCTGATCCTATTCCTCTTCCCAAACATCTCCAAACAGAAGAACAGGCAGCCCGCCAGGAAATGTTGGAAGTTTTAGCAGACTTTGATGACCATTTATTAGAAGAATTAATAGAAGACATTCAACCCCCACAAGAAGAAATACTCAAAGATTTAAAGCAGGATCTCAGTGCAGACTTAATTGTACCCGTTTTCTTTGGTATCGCTGAACAAGACTACGGAGTACGCCCCTTACTGGATGCTTTGGTAAAAGAAACCCCTGCACCCAATATTACAGGAGAACGTCGGGGACTAGAAAACAAAAGCGAGGGGGAAACTCTAGTACAAGTTCTCAAGACTTACTTTACACCCCAAGGGGGTCAACTTTCCCTCGTCAGAGTGTGGCAAGGTGAAGTTAAAGAAGGAATGTCTCTCAATGGGGTTCGCGCCGGTGGTATTTATCGTCTCATGGGACAACAACAAATACCCGTATCCAGTCAAATTGCATCTTTAGGGGAGATCGTCGCCATTGCCCGTTTAGAAGGCATTCAAACAGGGGAAACCCTATCCAGCAAAGAGAAACCTAGTGAAATTTTACCGAAAGCAGATCTTTTAGATCCTGTGTATGCATTAGCTGTTACCCCCGAAAAACGCAAAGATGAGGTGAAACTGAGTTCCGCTTTTGGGAAACTGATGGAAGAAGATCCATCCTTGCATTGGGAACAACACGGAGACACCAAAGAGGTGATTCTTTGGGGACAAGGTGAAATACATTTACAAGTGGCTTTAGATCGTTTACGTCGCAAGTATAACCTACCTATGGCCACCCATTTACCCCAAGTTCCCTACAAAGAAACCATCCGTAACCCTCAGACAGTTCATGGACGTTATAAGCATCAAACTGGGGGTCATGGGGCGTTTGGAGACGTTCAACTAGAAATTAAACCCCTACCCAGAGGAGAAGGGTTCCACTTCAATCAAACCATCGTTGGTGGTGTTGTTCCTAAACAATACATTCCCGGTGTGGAAATGGGGGTTAAGGAATATTTAGATCACGGTCCCTTGGGTTTCCCTGTGGTGGATGTGGATGTTACCTTAACAGACGGTTCTTATCATTCTGTGGATAGTTCTGAACAGGCGTTTAAACAGGCTGCCCGCATTGCTATGAGTGATGGAATGCCTTTGTGTCATCCTGTTCTCTTGGAACCCATTTTATCTGTTAAAGCATCGATTCCGGCGGAGTGTACTGCAAAAGTGTTGCAGTTGGTGAGTGGACGACGGGGACAAATTCTCGGTTATGAAAGTTTAACTGAGTGGAAAGGATGGGATCAAGTAACTGCTTATTTCCCTCAAGCAGAGATGCAAAATTTTATTGTTGAACTGCGATCGCTTACTATGGGTGTTGGTACTTTCACTTGGACTTATGACCATTTACAAGAAGTTCCTGATAAGGTGAAAAGTAAAGTTTTAACTACTAATAGTAACGGGAAAAATTAAACCTTTTTTCTGATTGATTTACGTTCCTTTCAAAGATTAGGGTAGATTAAAATCTGCCCTTTTTTGTCTAATTTAAACCTTTTTCTTTCAGTTAAGGGAGAGAGTTAGGAATTAAACGAAACAGCAAAGTTAACAAAGCGGTTGCTACTGCGACGACAATAGGAACAAGTGACACTCCTCCCAACGCTGATCCAGTGGGTACAGCGCGGGCTTCCCTACCTCACGATAGGACGTTACTGCTTCATCGGTCTTTTCTAGATACACAAATGTTGCCATTCACATATCCCCGTCCAGATACCTCCACAGTCAGCACCACCGACTATCCATCGGCTGCAATGTATCGAGTTTTTATCCAGAAAAACTTTTTTCCCCGTTTCCAGCTTCTTAGCATTGTTGATTGTCTGGGACAACCTAGGGACGCATATCTCCACTGGCTAGAACGATGGGTTTCGCCCTTTAACTTTTGACTCACATCTTGCACCTGACGAGACAAAGTTCCAAACCATGTTCATAAAACCAG
>NZ_JARVCN010000014.1:0-16107 GCF_038442745.1 Crocosphaera sp. Alani8 | reverse complement strand
TGTTTGGCCTAAGTTTTCGCAGCGAGTGACCCCTGGCTTTTTGAGAAGATACAGAGCTTTGTTACTATACCCTCAAGGATTAGAATTCATCACTGCTTTCTTAGGTTGTTTAGGTGCAGATATCATAGCAGTTCCGGCATATCCCCCAAAGGGTAGTCAAAAAATGTCTCGCTTGCAAGCAATTATTGAAAATTGTCAGCCGGACGTGATCTTAACCACTAGCTCGTTATTGGAGAATGTTCGAGCAAAATTAGGAACAATCATTGATACTAAGAAGATTAAATGTATTTGTAGTGATCAGTTACAAAATATCTCTGATGGAGTAGCAGATAATCTCAGCATAGATCATACAATTGCTTTTCTACAGTATACTTCAGGCTCAACTGGGAATCCCAAAGGAGTGATTATTTCCCATGAAAATATCTTGCATAATTCTGCTTATATCCAAACAGCATTTCAACTAACAGAAGAAAGTGTCTCGGTAACATGGTTACCTAGTTTTCATGACATGGGTTTAATTGACGGTATTATTCAACCCCTTTACACGGGTTGTTTGGGGGTGATTATGTCTCCTGAAGCGTTTTTACAAAGACCTATTCGTTGGTTAGAAGCTATATCATATTATGGTGGTACTCATAGTGGTGGACCAAATCTGGGTTATGATTTGTGTGTTGAAAAAGTCACCGATGAGCAGATAAAAAATTGAGATTTAAGTTGTTGGTTAAGTGCTTACAATGGTTCTGAACCAATCCGAAATAAGACTTTAGAACGTTTTAGTAATAAGTTTAAAAGTTGTGGTTTTAAGAGTCATTATTTTTACCCTTGTTATGGGATGGCAGAATCAACCCTAATGGTATCAGGGGGAGATTTAGAAAAAGAGCCTATCTGTTTAAATTTAGATGCTGAGAAGTTAGCGCAAAATATTGTTTGCGAGAGCAATGGCAATACTAACAAGGTTAAGGAATTAGTAGGATGTGGACATTCTTGGTTAGATACAGATATTCAGATTATTAATCCAGAAAATCAGACTATTTGTGAGGATAATCAAATTGGAGAAGTCTGGGTATCAGGGGATAGTATTGGTCAAGGTTATTGGGAACAACAAGAGGTAACCAAAGCAGTTTTTACTAATACAATATCTTCTTTGAATGGTGATTATTTGCGGACGGGTGATTTAGGTTTTGTCCGTGACAAGGAGTTATTTATTACTGGACGCATTAAGGATTTAATTATTATTTGGGGGAAAAATTATTATCCTCAAGATATTGAAAATACTGTACAAAACTCTCATGCTGCTTTACGCAAGGATAGTGGTGCTGCTTTTTCTCTTGAAGTGGATGGTAAAGAAAGATTGGTAATTGTTCAGGAGGTTGAACGGACTTATCTGAGAAATTTAGACACCGATGAGGTGATAAGAGCGATTAGAGAGGCAGTTTCTTTAGAATATGAACTACAAGTATATGCGATCGCTTTGATTAAAACTGCTAGTATTGCCAAAACTTCTAGCGGTAAAATTCAGCGTTATGCTTGTCGAGATAAATATGTAGCTCAGGAGCTTAATTTAGTAGCAGAATGGCAACAGAAGTTAGTAACAACTGAGTCGATAAAAGATAGTAACTTAGAGATTACTGAAGAAAATATTGCCAATTTGTTGCTTACAAAATTAACAGGTGTTTTAGGATTAGAAGAAGATGAATTGGACATGGAAACTTCTTTTTCTGAATATGGTTTAGACTCCTCAGTAGCTTTAACCTTAACAGGAGAGTTAGGAGAATGGTTAGGGATGGAACTAGAACCCACATTATTTTGGGAATATACAAATATTGATGAATTAACGGAATACTTATGGGAGGAATGGGAAAATGACGAAGATTAAGAAAAATAAAACCTCAAATAAATTAATATTTAATCCTTTTGCTAAGGCATTTCATCATGATCCTTATCCTATTTATGAAAGGTTAAGAAAAGAAGATCCTATTCACTGGAGTTTTTTAAAAGCTTGGATTATTACTCGTTATAAAGATGTGGATACTATCTTAAAAGATAATCGTTTTCAAGTGGATGATTTACCCTTAAGATTAGAGGAAAAAAGTGCCTATCTTAAACAGGGGAACTTTCTTCCTTTGGCTAAAACTATAGATAAATGGTTATTTTTTCAACAACCTCCCAATCACACTCGACTAAGGGGTTTAGTGAATAAAAGTTTTTCTCCTGCTAGTGTGGCAAAAATGAAAGAGGAAATAGAAGCAAAAGTTAATCATTTATTAGACAAAGTATTACCCACAGGAAAAATGGACTTGATTGATGATTTAGCTTCCCCACTTCCTGCTATGACAGTAGCTAGTATTTTGGGTTTACCTGCTGAAGATTATTATAAGTTAGTGCGTTGGTCTTACGAATTATTTTTTGTTTTTGATCAACCTATGTCTTTGGAAGGGTATGAAAAACAGAATAAAATGGCTATTGAAGCTAGGGAATATTTATTAAATTTTATCGCTAACATAGATGATAATTCTCAAGGTTTAATTGCCGAATTAGTGAAAGCAAAAGACGAAGAAAATAAGCTTGACGAGGATGAAATTCTTGGTTTTTGCATTATGTTACTAATCGTCGGACAAGAAACAACTAAAAGCTTTATTAGTAATTCAATACTCGCTTTATTACAACACCCTAAAAAATTACGGGAGTTGAAAGATAACCCTGAACTCATTAAAGAAGCTTCTGAGGAATTATTACGCTATGATACTCCCGTGCAAGTGATCGCTCGTTTGGCTGCGGAAGATGTAGAAATGGGTGGGAAAACTATCTTAAAAGGGGATAAGGTTATTCTTTGTTTGGGTGCTGCAACAGAGATGAGGATAAGTTTCCTAACCCTCAAGAAATAGAGTTTAATCGCACTAATCGTAACCTTCCCTTTGGAGGGGGAATTCACTTCTGTTTAGGTGCATTTTTAGCTAGATTTCAAGGTCAAGTTGCTATCAATAATATAATCCAAAGATTACCCAATCTACAACTGGTAAATCATACACCTGATTGGCGTGAAAGTATTACCCTCAGAGGATTAAAAAGCTTACCTTTAACTTTTGATAAAAATGATTTTAAAACATATTAGTAAACAGACATTAGGCTCAGAGAAAAAAGCACTAAAATTAGCAAAAAAGGGTTATAAAAATATCCCTGCTTATCAAAAATTCCTAGATCAATCTGGGGTAAGCTCGATAGAATCTTTTTCTGATTTACCCATAACTAATAAAAAAAATTACATTTTAAAATTTAAAATTGAAGAATTAATTCCGAAAATAGGTGACAAAGCTTATAGAATAGCTAAATCATCAGGATCATCAGGAAAATCTACTTACTATTTTAAATCAACAGAAAATATCGGTAAAGATTCTTTAAAGTTACGCATATTTCTAGAGAGTAATTTTCAAATTAATCACAAGCCAACTTTAGTAATTATGGCACTTAATTATCCTGCTTGGGGAGGCAGCGAAAATCTAGATTTAGCCTTAAAAAATGCTTCTAGTGATATTGATTATACTTTCTATACTTTCTCTTGTGGGATGGATTTTGATTCTATTATCGATATTATTACCTTGCTTAACTGTGAAGTAGAACAAATTGTACTCATTATTGTTCCTTCTTTCATTTTTCTATTACAAGAAAGAGCAAAAACTTTAGGTTATGAACTACCTTTACATAAATTACGTTACATGGTGGTGGGGGAATTTTTCCCTGAAGAGTTTAGAATTAATTTACAAAATAAAGCCCAAATTCTTGCAGAAGAGCCTTTTTTATACTCTTTCTATGGTAGTACAGAAACTACCAATTTAGGTGCAGAGTCTTTAGCGTCTATTTGTATGAGGAAAATTTTATGCCAAAACCCTTCCTTTGCTGAAAATTTTGGCTTCTCTGAGACGATTCCCTCTCTACTTCATTTTAGTAGTAAAGATACTTTTATTGAAGTAACAGAAGAGGGAATACTTGTAACTAAATGGCAATCTACCCCTTTATTTCGTTATTTTATTGGTGATAGAGTTAGCTTATATTCTTGGCGAGATTTAAAACAGAATTTCCTCAAAGTTGCTGTTGATTATGAAATTTATGGGAAATTACTCAACATAATTAAAAATTCTAGCGACTATTTACCAGATATTTTAGCTATAGAGGGAAGAAGTGATAAATGTCTTATTTTAGGAGGAGTAAATGTTTATCAAGATTCTCTCAACACTATAATTAGAAGTCAAGAATTAGAAGATATTTTAACAGGAATCTATTATGCAAAAATAATTTATCATGAAAACGGACAGCAAGCTTTACAGTTAGTGTTAGAAACAAAAACACCAATTAGTGCAGAAAAAGAAAAAGATTTATACACATTTTTTATTAGAGGTTTATGTGAAATTCAAACCGATTTACGGGAAGATTGGAAGGTGATCTACAACGACTGGGAAAACAATGATGTTAATAATAGAATATTAGCTTTACAGTTTCATTTATACCCAAAACTATCCCAAGAACTATTTAACAAAAATAAACACCAAGGTATCTTACCCTAAAATAATAAGTCAATTATGAATCAAGAACCCATAGCTATTATCGGCATTAATTTCCGTTTTCCTCAAGCAGATACTCCAGAGAAGTTTTGGCATTTACTAACTAATAAAAGAGATGCTATAACTCAGTGTAATCGTCATCTTGATAACTCATTATTGACAATGCAAGCAGGTTTTATTGAAGATATAGATAGATTTGACGCAGATTTCTTCAACATATCCCACGACGAAGCGTGTTTGATGTCACCCCAACAAAGATTATTGTTAGAATCAACTTGGTTAGCTTTAGAAGATGCAGGAATAATTCCTCAAAATATTGCAGGTAGCGATACGAGTCTTTTTATCTCCACAGGTGGTAATGAGTACTATTCTTTGATGAATAATCATCATAAAAGTCGTTTTTCAGCTACCACAGGAAATAACACAGCTATGGCAGCCAATCGTATTTCTAATTATTTTGATCTTCATGGTGCAAGTGTATTTATTGACACAGCTTGTTCCTCTAGCTTGGTTGCTATTCATCAAGCTTGTAATAGTATTTACTTAGGAGAATCTTCTTTAGCTTTAGCAGGAGGAGCTAATTTAATCCTTACTGATGGGGATTTAACCGCATTCACTGATGGGGGGATGATTGCTTCTGATGGACGTTGTAAGGTGTTTGATGCTAATGCTGACGGTTATGTGCAAGGTGAAGGGGTAGCAATGATAGTTTTAAAACCTTTATCTGAAGCACTTAAAAACGGCGATCGCATTTATGGTCAAATTATTGCTACAGGAGTAAATCATAACGGGAAAAGTAATACTTTAACTAGCCCTAATTTAAAAGCTCAAGTTTCTTTACTAGAAAGAATATATGAGCAAAATAAAATCGATCCCAATACCATTGATTATATAGAAACTCATGCCGTAGGGACAACCATTGGTGATGCTTTAGAATTAAAAGCTATAGGTAAAGTTTTCAGCAAAAATCGTCCTTTCAATAATCCTTTGAAAGTAGGCTCGGTTAAGCCCAATATTGGACACACAGAAAATGTTTCAGGAATGGCAAGTTTAATAAAAACTTTGTTATGTTTGCATTCTAGAAAATTAACACCTAACTTACATTTTCACACCCCTAATACCTCGGTGAAATTTGATAAATTAAAGATTCAAGTACAAGATCAATTAGAAGATTTCAATAGCTCAAATGATACCTTAAGAATGGCTATCAGTGCCTTTGGATTTGGTGGCACAAACGCCCATATACTAATAGAAGAAGCTCCTCAACTTCCCGTAGAATCTTCAGAATTTCCTGTCAATATTTTTACTTTATCGGCGAAAAGTGAATCAGCACTGTTAAATTTAGCAAAAAAATATCTTGACTTTATTATTAAGAATAGTAGTATGTCATTGACAAATTTATGTTACAGTACTTGCACAAAAAGAACACAATTTAATTATCGTTGGTGTACAGTTATTGAATCAATATCCCAACTTGAAGAACATCTTACAAAAATAATCAACCAAATCGAAAATAAACAATATGTGGTGAAAAAAGTAGGAAAAAAACGCAACAAAATAAATGCTTTATCAGTTATTTGTGAGGAAGAGAAGATAAGAAGTTTAGGCACTGATTCTTTATCAAAAAAATTGCTAGAATTAGGTGAAATGTGGCTAGAAGGCATAAACATAGAATGGGATGGTTTTTATCACCAATCAACTAGCAAATACATTTCTATTCCAACCTACGCTTTTGATCAAGGAAAATACTGGTTTAGTGATCTTAGCTCAACCGATAGAGAAAATAATCATCAATTATTAGTTACGGAGCAACAAGAAGGTATTATTATTAATGAAGATAAAATCTATAATTTAAGTGAGATTGAAAGCAAATTAATTGAACTATGGAAATATTGCTTGAATAAGAGAGAAATAGATAGGGAGGATAACTTTTTCCATTTAGGAGGAACATCTTTACAAGCTGTTAATTTATCAGCAGAAATGCAAAGAACCTTTAAAAGTGAAATCTCATCTACTATAATTTTCGAGTACCCTACCTTAAAAGAATTATCTCAAGTAATCTTGGAAAATAGGAATATTAACGGTTCTTCTTTAACAGTATTTCATGCTACTGGAAATCAAAATCCTATTATTACAGTAAATACATTTCAACTATCCCATATTTTAGCTCATGATAAAACCATGCAAAACTATCCTTTATATAACCTAAATATTTTTAAACTATCATCAGAAATAAAGCAAAATATTTTGCAAATACCACCTGAAAATACACTAGAAAAAATAGCGAATTATATGGTAGAAGATATTATTAAAGGTCAATTAAAGCAACCCTATAACCTGATAAGTTTTTGTGGGGATAGTCATTTGACTCTAGAAATAGCTTCTCAACTGAACAAAATTAATCATCAAGTTGATTCAATCATTTTAATCGATGGAATATTCAAAAATTATAACCCATCATTGAGTGAGCGATATAAAACCTTCAAAAAATTGGGTTTTGATTATATTTATTTAAAGGGTACAAATGTTATCGATGATTGGTTTAAAAAATTATCAAAAAATAAACTAAATACAGCTAACTACGAGGATAATATTTTTTATCAACACTATCTATTAGGTAGAAGTAGATATGTGACCAAAGCATATCCAGGAAATATACACTTATTATTATCAACGGAATGGCAATCAGCAGACTTATCTTTAGTTAAAGAAATCACATCAAATAAATTGAAAGTAGACCAAGTATTAGGATTACATAATAATCTTATTGAAAGACCTTATGTGGATTATTTAATCCAAAAAATTCACTATATATATTCTATGAAAAATAACCGATAATAAAAATCTCCCCAAAAAGAGGAGATAGTCAACACATTTACTGATATTCAATCTATTTTAGTTCACAGGAATCTCGGTAACACCAACTAAGTAAAGTAACACCAATGGTAAACTTAACTGCTTCTAGTATCCAATAACTCCAATGGAGAGATATCATAATAGAAGGCATGGTATTTGTTGCTTCAAAGGGGTTAATTTCTAACCCAAAACCACTTAATGCAGGGGTTAAGAAATAAGTATAAATCAAAGCAATACCTAGTAAAAAGCTGGCTAAAATAATTGACCAACGTTCCTGAAGATGAATGAGAAGATGATGGCGACGGAAAACTACAAATCCCGTTAAAACAAGGGCTGCACATACCAATTCAATGCGGTTAAATAATCCAAAAATAATATAACCAGCACTGGCGAAACCCCCCTGATTCATCATACCTGATAAAGATAAACCAGGAATGACAACGCAATCCAGAATAATACTACTACTTAGCCAAAAACCCAGGGCAAACATAACAACTGTTGTCCAGCTAAGAAACTTCCAACGACGATTAGATAAAGCGTTCATATTAGGATCGGCTCCTTTACTGACCTATCTATATTATTGAAAGAAAATAGTCTCAAATCGATGGTTTTGATAAATTTCTTTACTTAAAAATAAATAACTTAACAACCTGACTAAAGTCTCGTATTTGCCGAAGTTCATAGCATTGATTTAAGGAAAAAAGTTCCGCATATAGGTAGAAATTATAACTTCTCCCCAAAATAAACTTAAAATTGCCCCCAAAGCTAAAAAAGGACCAAAAGGAAAATATTGAAGACGACCTAAAAATCCTAAGACTCTCCCAAAAATACCAAATAAAGAACCCATTAAACAAGCTAAAAAACTAGTAACTAAAAGATATCGCCACCCGAACCAAGCACCTAGCATCGCAGCTAACTTAGAGTCTCCTCCTCCCAATGCTTCCTTCCCGAAAACCAAGGTTCCTACCCATCTAACAATACAAAATGACCAGATTCCTAGGGCTGCATTTGTGATACTTGCCATTAAATATTCAGGGGTTTTAGCCACTTGCCAACCTATTATGCCTTGAAAAATTAATCCTAAAACCAACCCAGACTTAGTTAATTCTTCTGGTAAAGTCATAGTATCAAAATCGATCATAGCAAGGGCAATTAACCAACTAATTAATACCCAATAACCGATAGTAATGATCGTAAATTGGTATTGCCAAAATACAAAACCAAATAACAAACCGGTAGCAGCCTCTATTATGGGGTAGCGCATGGAAATTGAAGCACCACACCAACGACACCTTCCTCTTAACCATAACCAACCTAATATGGGGACATTCTCTGTTTTACCCAAAGGATGTTCACAATGAGGACAACGTGAAGGGGGATGAATTAAGGAAAGTTCCGCCGGTAAACGATAAATAACAACGTTGAGAAAGCTACCGATACAAGCACCAAAGACAAACACAAAAGGAAGAACAATAGCAGTAGTTAGTACATCCATCAGTTATCAGTTATTACTTATCACTGTTCACTCCTTACACTCTACTATCTTATAATTAGTTTCAAGAAAAATCTTCTCTAAAAATTATGAGTTCTAATTCTCCTATTCGCGTTGCTGTTGTTGGAACTGGTTTCGGTCAAGCTATTCACATTCCAGGGTTACAACATCACCCTCGCACCGAGTTAGTAGCAATTTATAACAGGGACTTGGGTAAGGCAAAAGCGATCGCAGATAAGAACAATATTCCCTATGCTTTTAATAACTTAGACAAACTCCTAGCAATGTCCGACATTGATGGGGTTACCTTATCTACACCTCCTTTTTTACACTACGACATGGGGAAACAAATATTAGGCGCAGGGAAACATCTTCTTTTAGAAAAACCTATGGCTATGTCTGCACAAGAAACTAAGGAATTGTATCATTTAGCCAGAGAAAATAATTTGGTAGCTACTGCAGACTTTGAGTTTCGTTGTGTCCCTGCTTGGCAACTTTTAGCAGAAAAATTACAACAGGGATACGTTGGACAACCAAGATTGATTAAAATCGATTGGTTAGTTGCTAGTCGTGCGAACCCGGAACGAGGTTGGAACTGGTACGCTAGACAGGATAAGGGAGGTGGTGTCTTAGGTGCTGTAGGTTCCCATGCTTTTGATTACATCCATTGGCTATTTGGTCCCGTAAAACGATTATGTGCTAAGCTGGTATGCGCTATTAAACAACGGCCAGATCCCCTAGAAAATGGCAAATTAAAGCCAGTTGATGCAGACGATACCTGTTTAATCATGTTGGAGTTAACGGACGGTACACCGGTGCAATTAACCATTAGTTCTGTTACTTATAGCGGTCGAGGACATTGGTTAGAAGTGTACGGGGATAGTGGCACTTTGGTTTTAGGTAGCGATAATCTCAAAGATTATGTGCATGGGTTCCGTTTACAAGGCAGTCTTCCTGGAAAACCCTTAACAGAACTGGAAATTCCCAAAAGCTTAGCCTTTCCCCAAGTGTTTACCGATGGACGTTTGGCCCCATTTATTCGTGTTGTCGATCGCTGGGTAGAAAGCATAGATCAAAAGCAGTCTTTAACTCCATCTTTGTACGAAGGGGTTTATTCTCAATTATTAATGGATTTAACCCATCAATCTAGTCAAAAAGGGTGTTGGGTTGATGTTCCTGATTTGAATTCAATTCTTTAATATCTTCGATTGTTATTCTCTGGGAATTTTGCTCATTCAACAACAACACACCATTCGTGTAGCTCATACTCTACACAGTTATTAATTATTAGAGGATCTTTCTTAACGATAACTTCTGCCTCTGCTAAAGAACCAGCTTTAAATAACAACATTCCTCCCCCATATTCCCCCCAGTACCCTGTTTTTGCCTCGTGTCCATGATGAATTAAATCTTGGACGTATTCCTTATGGGCAGGTACGTACTGATCAAACGTACCCTTGTCAACAATACCTTTTTCAATTTTAACAAACCAAGACATAATACAGAACTAAACCTTATTAATTACTACCACACCTACATTTTATCCTATCCCGTGAATGCGGATTGTTACATACGATCAACTGTATACCTTCTGATAAAGTACATACACAGGTTTCACTCTCTAAACTTATTCTGCTTAATTTCGGGAAACTCCCCAGGTAGGATTCGAACCTACGACCAATCGGTTAACAGCCGACCGCTCTACCACTGAGCTACTGAGGATTGCTTACACAAGTATTTAATATAGCAATAACCTGTACAATTTGGCAAGTGTTTACTTTACTTTTTGTTATAAAAAATACCCGACCAATACGTTGTTAATTTTGACCTTGGGGCTTTATGGTATAAGTATGCTCCTCATCCCCAAACTCCTCATGTCTATGAGATTTCATCGTCCTGTATCATTATCGTTAATCTCCACAGACTTACCCATAGACTGTTCCCTGGAAACCTCTGGAACCCTCTATCAGAAAGATCGCTTTCGGTTTGATTTGTTGCTTAATCAACCAGATCCCCCCCATTCTGTAGTTGAACAAGAACCCACAGCAACAGTAGAAACCGCTAGACAGATGTTGTGGCTAGAGATTTCTCCTGCACGGGTAATTATGAGCTTACAAGGTAATGGCAAGTTTTGCTATCGGCATTTTTGGGAACCAGGAATTTATGGTTTGAGCCGCTATTGGTTAAACGACAGTGGTGGAGAAATAGGTAATGCGTTTCGCCTCCGTAATTATACTCGTCGCTTACAGTTAGACGGAGAGGTACTACCAGAATATTTGAGGATTGAATACGAGTTATGGTCGGGTAAAGTTCAATTGGGCAACTATATTTTGAACTTAGAGGTATATCATTAAACTATTCTTCAGAAAAACCCTCAATTTCACTACAAACTTCATAAAAATCTGTTTTGGGAGGTTTAACAAATAGAGGAGTCATTTCCTCAAGAATTTGTCGATAAGCCTCGTTCTGGTTGTCTTGCATATCCTCAATTTTTTCCCACATAATGACCGCTATTCCTTCATCTGTCCCCGGTTTTTGTAATAAAAATGCCCCTTGAAATCCTTCTTTGTAAGTAGAAACGGCTTTTTCGTAAAGTTTTTGAGCTTCAGAAAACTGTCCTGGCTTAAATTCTCCCACAGCAACATAAGCATATTTATGCTTTAAGAAATCCAGAAATTCTTTTGACATTATTAGACTCCAAATTTTTGATGGCTTATGGTAAGTCAGATATAAAAAAAGACATAACCATAAATCGGCAAATTTTTACATAATTTTCTTTCCCCAGTATATATGCAGTTGTGGAGCTTTTAAGGGTATTTTTAACTCTTTCTTAAGTAGAAATTCTACCTAAAGTACCCTTAAGTTAGGTAAAATTAATACTAAATACCCTTTAAAAAGTGGATAATCTCAGGTAGACTGACATCTTGATCTAGTATAGAAAAACTTAAATTAGTCAGCAGTTCCTCACTCCGTTCCGGCGCTATCGCACAGCAGTTCCTCACTCCGTTCCGGCGCTATCGCACGGCGTTCAGCATTCGTTTAATCTTACTCACAGTAGATGATAAGGATTCGTATTTTTCAGCTGATGGCTGATAGCTGAACCCCTACAAACTAGCCAGTTTTATCGAAGGTGCAAGATGTGAGTATACCAATTCTACCTACACTCCACACCCTACAGAGATAACTATTCACTGCTCATTCAATTTACGTTGTGCAAATCTCAATTTTGCTGAACGAGATCGAGGGTTATCTGCTTGTTCTTCTGGTTGAGCGATCATCGGTTTTTTCGTCACTACATCCAACAATAAAGAATCTCGAAAACTATATTTAACCCTGCGATCTTCCAAACTGTGAAAACTAATAATTCCTATACGTCCCCCAGGTTTTAGCCAATGAGGTGCTTTTTCTAGGAATTTTTCTAACGATCCTAATTCATCATTTACCGCAATGCGTAAAGCTTGAAAAACGCGCGTAGCAGGATGAATACGTCCGTAACGCTGTTTTGGGGGGAAACACAAAGCGATCGCCTCTGCTAAAGCTGTTGTCGTCTCAAAGGGACGTTGTTGTAAGATGCGACGGGCAATGGCACGAGATCGCCTTTCTTCCCCATACTGATAAAATAAATCGGCTAGGTTTGTCTGATCCCAGGAGTTGATGATACTTGCAGCAGTTAGAGACTGTTGACGGTTCATCCGCATATCTAAAGCTGCCTGATGACGAAAGCTAAAACCTCTTTCTGGGGTGTCAAACTGGGGAGAACTTACCCCTAAATCTGCTATAATTCCATCAAATTCTGCTGCTTTACCCGGGTAATCTGCAAAATTACCCTGCCAAACCCCTAGACGATCCCCTGCTATCTCTGATAAGTTCGATGTGGTTGCATCGATTGCTTCGTGATCGAGATCGATTCCTGTTACTGTAACGTCGGGAAAAGTTGCCAAAATAAGACTACTATGACCACCCCTTCCTAAAGTTGCATCTAAATAATGTCCTTTGGGTTCAATAGCTAAACCTTCGATCAACTCTTGACACAGAACCGGTATGTGAAGCGTTGGGGAAGAAGACTGATTAGGGTGATTTTTGCTGACCATAACAATCAGGTTATCATGATCAAAGCAACGATGAGTCCGAGTTTAAATATTTTTCTACACTTTCGAGCATCAATTAGATACCCACTCTGAGAATCTTTCCCGTAGCCTCGATTATATCCTAGCTTTGCTTTTTTTCGAGCTAATTTTATCCCTGAAAAAGACATCTCTAACAAATTGCTTGAACAGGTGACATAACATCAGTTATGATGACCCTAACAAGAAGTCCATAGAACTACTAAACCTATGGCTAACGAATTCGCAAGTCAAAAGTTCCTCACTGCGTTTAGGCACTATCCCAAAGAAGTTGTTTTTGACCGGGAATTTTATGCTTAGTCTTAACAACCATTCTCCTTAGAAGATAGGGTTTTAGACCCAATTATTTTCCGCAATTCATATAGGCCTAGAGTTCACTACGGGGAACTTATAATGATTAAAATAATTCAAAACAAGAGAAACCCAGGCGGGGATTAAGTTATTATCATGTATTCGGCGGTTCAACCAATGGTGTTTGTTCGCTGTTCCCTTTTAAATTTGAACAGAATATTCACTCGATCTATTATGTCTAGTTTAGCAGTGTTTTTTAGTATTCTTCAAGGATGTACTTTAGTACCAAACTTGTCCCCTAATCCATCACCGCAACTTTCTAATTTTAGTGAGGAAGATGTAACAAATTATGCCCAGACGGTATTAAAAATTGAACGTCAACGACAAATGGCTTATGGACAAATAGAAGCTATCATCGAGGATCAACCCCCAGAGATTGCTTGCAATCAGCCAGAAACCATCAGAAAACTACCCAATAACGCTCAAGAAATTGCCGTAGAGTTCTGTAATCAATCGAAGAAAATAGCTGAAGATAGTGGCTTATCTTCTAATCAATTTAATGCCATCACAGAAAATGCTCAAAAAGATGAAATACTGAAAAAAAGAATCCAAAATGCTATGATTCGTATTAGAAAGCCTTGATATTTATCGATTTAATCTTATTAGTTATAATATAAATACATAAATTAAGTCCGTATAATTAAAGCTTATGTCTCAATTTATCTTAACTTGGATTATTACAGCCTTATCCTTACTCATAACTGCTTACTTAATACCAGGAATCACTATTACGGGGTTCGCAGTGGCAGCGATCGCCACTTTCGTCATGGGTTTAATAAACGCAGTTGTTAAACCCATTCTCCTGCTATTTACCTTACCTTTAACGATTCTTACCCTGGGTTTATTTCTCCTGGTTGTTAATGCTATTTCTTTCTCTTTGGTATCTTATTTGACTCCTGGGTTTACAGTGGATACCTTCTTCGATGCTTTATTTGGCTCTATTATTTTATCAATTATTTCTAGTTTTTTAGGCAATATTTTTGAAGCGAAATAAACCTCAATTTGATAGTAAACAGACAACTATAACCGCTAATCCATAACTGATACTAAAATAGAAAAGAATAGACCAACGTATCAGGAGAGAAGTAGTGGTCAGAATTCTGAAACTTGCCCAAATGACAGCCAAGGATCTCGCCACAGTAAAGCGAAGGGCTGAGTTGGACATCGATAAAGTTATCCCCATTGCCCAAGAAGTAATAAGTGCGATCGCCCAAACAGGAGATAAGGGACTGATTGAATATGCCCAAAAATTTGACTATGCAGGGGCAACTCCAGACAATATAAAAGTTACCCCGGAAGAGTTCGAGGCCGCGCAACATTTAGTGGAACCAGATGTAAAAAAAGCCGTGGATCAAGCCTTTCGTAACATCAAAGAAGTCCATCAAAGGCAACTACCAGAAGAAATGAACCTGGCCGAAATCGATAACGGTATTTTTGCAGGGGAAAAAATCACTCCCATTCCTCGGGTGGGGTTATACGTTCCCAGAGGAAAAGGGGCTTTTCCTTCGATGATGCTCATGTTAACCATTCCTGCTATGGTAGCCGGAGTGGAACAAATCGTCGTTTGTACACCTCCCGATAAACAGGGTAACGTGGAACCAGTTTCCCTCTACGTCGCGCAAATGGCGGGGGTGACACAAGTATATAAACTAGGGGGTATTCAGGCACTAGCAGCCATGGCCTTAGGGACTCCTACCGTCCCCAAAGTGGATAAATTAACCGGTCCTTGTAGTATTTATGGAGCCGCAGCTAAACGGGTGTTATTTGGCACCGTAGATGTAGGTTTACCAGCAGGCCCCAGTGAGTCTATTGTTTTAGCGGATGAAACCACCGATCCCCAACTGGCAGCCCTCGACTTATTGATAGAGGCCGAACACGGCCCCGACTCAGCCGCCCTATTAGTTACCCACAGCGAAACTGTTGCCGAAAAAGCGAGTTATTTTGCTGATCAATACCTGGAAAAACTACCCCAATGGCGACGGGAATTTTCTCAAACAGGGTTAGATGCTTATGGTGGCATCATTTTGACTTCTAGTTTAGAAGAGTCTATCCAATTCATCAACGACTATGCCCCAGAACATTTGGAAGTGTTAGTGGATGATCCCTTGAGGTTAATAGGGGACATTAAGAACGCAGGGGAAATTTTATTGGGCAAATATACTCCCTCTTCTGCCGCTACCTATGCCATCGGAGTAAACGCAGTTTTACCCACAGGAGGATTTGCTCGTTCCTATTCTGCTGTATCGGTGTACGATTTTCTCAAGCGATCGACCGTTGCTTATTTAACCCCCCAAGGTTTCGATCGCATTAAAATAACCAGTCAAACCTTAGCCCAATACGAGGATTTTCCAGCACACGGTATGGCCATTACAGAACGAGATCAACTAATGTAAGGGGGGTTTGGGGGAGGTGCAAGCCTCTTCCAAACAAAAAACCTCGAAGGTGTGCTTAAAGATGCGGGTTGAGAATCCGCTTGGATCGCACCTCTGCCTTCTGCCTTTCAACTCCTGCCTCCTTTTGACGGAAAAATTTTTAACAGAGCGATCGCTTTAATTAAATCACTCTGAAAACTAATGTTACTCCAATTTCATCTCTTAGCTGAAAGCGTGAAGCTTATGTTTAATCTCACTCACGGCATAAGATAGAGATTGATATGTTTCAACTGATGGCTGATATAGCACTACGCAAAAACGTTAGGACAGTTTTTGAACGCAGCATCTACACATTC
>NZ_JARVCN010000013.1:0-16321 GCF_038442745.1 Crocosphaera sp. Alani8 | reverse complement strand
TTGCATAAGGCTTTCATGCTTGTTCTTAATTCTCTCATGAATAATGCAGGTTAAACGTCATGGTTTATTGCGTAAAAATGACAGTTTGTTTAGTAGTGTGTTTGCAGAGTTTGTTAAAAATCAACGATAAAATAATTGTAGGGTGTATTAGCATAGCGTAATACACCGATAGTGGAATGGAAAAGAACATGAATAAAGAGGATTTAATTAATTTTTTAAAGCAACATTTAACGGTCATTAAAAGTTATGGAGTAACGTCATTAGCTTTATTTGGATCTTTTGCAAGAGATGAGGCAAAAAGTAGCAGTGATCTTGATTTATTAGTAGAGTTTGAAGGAGTAGTTAGCTTTGATAATTATATGGAGTTAAAGTTTTTTTTAGAGGATAGTTTAGGTTTATCAGTTGATTTAGTCAGTCGGAAAATGTTAAAACCTCAACTTCTTGAGTCAGTAGAAAAGGATGCTATTTATGTCTCGTAGTTTAAGGCTTTATTTTGATGATATATTAGTCAGTTGTAATAAAATATTGCGATATAGTCAAGGACTTGATTATAAAAGCTTTATGGAGGATGAATTAAGATTTGATGCTACTTTGAGGAACCTACAAATTATTGGGGAAGCGGTTAAACAAGTACCCCAAGAAATGAGAGCTAAGTATCCAAGGATTGAATGGCGTAAAATTCCTGGTTTAAGGGATATTTTAGCTCATGCTTATTTTAGTTTAGAAGATGAAATAATTTGGGACATAATACAAACAAAAATTATCCCCCTTAAGTCCGAAGTCGAAACCATCATTAATCAGGAGTTTGAATAATTTAAGTTAGAATAAGGTTAGGTTTACATACATTATTGTTCGCTCGGAATAACAATTAGATAAAATGATTATGACTGAAACAAAATTAACTCCGAAGGTTCCCACAAAAAGAATATTTCCTGAAAATCAATGGTCACAAGAAAAACTTGATCAGTGGAAAACGGAAATAGTAAAACATCGCCAGCGTTGCCAAGCAATTTTTAATCGTCTTCAACCTGAATTAATTAAGACTCACTATAATTGGTACATAGTAATAGAACCCGACAGTGGGAGCTATATCATTGATCAAGATGAAATGACGCTTCTTCAGAAGATACGCCAGACTTACCCTAATACTAAAACGTTTCTCTTTCAAATTAATGAAACAGGGGTTTCTGGTACTATATTTTCTCCCTGCTCCCCGCTCCCTGCTCCCATGCAATCTAAACTAGCAACTTTAATGACAACCTTATGAACCTTTTCCTGCGCGAAACTTGGGAGTTATTTTATTGGGCAATGTTTTGTCCTTCCAAGCTTCAGCAGCGAATGAATAAATGGTGTCCTGCTAAGGAGAAAGACGGCAAAAGACCAGATACCAACTCCTTGGATATTCTTCTATTTAGTTTTAACTTTAGTTTTGTTGCTCAATACTTTTTATTATTACTATTTCTAAGTCTTCCTTTAATTGTAAATATTGCTATCCAAGGTCAACAAATAGACTGGTTACAGATACCTATTATTTTACTAACAGGTTATGGTGCTAGTGTTTGGTTTTTATCCTATGGATTACCTGTTCCTTTAATCTGGTTAATGGTTTATCTCCAACAACCTGACTTTTGGTTAACAGGATTAAATGAAGCATTGGATATATTACCCCCCTTATCTCAAATAGCAGTTGGTCTGACCGCAGGGACAGTTCTTTTAATCATTACTAATGTTCTGACATTTTGGTTTCTACAAAACAACCGTCTTTCGTTATCACACACCATTTTTGTTATTGGTGGAACAGTCAGCTTTTTTGTGGGGAGTTGGTTGGCCAGTGAAAATTGGTTGTTTATTTTATCTGCTACTGGATATTCAGCCTTTGTTTTGTTTACATTCAAAAACCAACTTAAAACCGATGATGATGTGGTCGTCGTGGCGGTCGTCGTGGCGGGAGGAGTGGCGTTCTTCGTGGCGGGAGGAGTGGCGGGAGGAGTGGCGGGGGTGACTACTTTACCGTTGCCTTTATTCATGTTGACTTGCATCCTAGTGGCTTTTAACTTTGCAACAGAACAAAAAAAATGGCTAGGTATCATCACAGCAGGAATATTAACCTTGCTTAGCTTTGAAAATCTTGGCTTCAACTCCCTATTGACCATTCCCATCACATTAATTTTTTATTATCGACTCTTCCCAGACTATTTACTCTCAACCCCTATCAGCATCTTCCCATCACTTCCTTCACTTAAACGTTTTAGCCTCTTCAGGTTTAATGATAACCCCATACAAAGTTTAAAACTGCTACCTCCCCATACAACAGAGTTACTCTGGCTACCTTTACCCAACCACGATCGCATTTTAGCCTCCGCCTTCCGTAGCAATACTTCAAGAGCAATGGAAACCTTTAAACAAATGCAAGCGTTACCCTTACCTGGTTTCCAAAGCACCATTAAACAAGCCTTACCCCAAATTATTGCCGATCAATTAACCACCGTCAAAACCTTAGCTGAACTGGTATCTATTGCCAAACCAGAACATCCTTTATTACCGTTACTGGTTCCTACTTTTTATCAATCAGACAGCGAAGCAGAAAACACTCCTCAAACAGAAATTTCCCCCTATATTAAACCAGAACTTTCTATCATTTTCCCTCGCTTACAAGGGGTTGCCAGGGATATTGAAGCAGCTTTAGAAGCGAGTAATGGAGCCTTACGAGAACGGGGTTTAGAGCGTGTTTTAGATAGATTAGCAAGTTTATCCGCACAACTGCCAGCACTGGGACTTAAACCCCCTGAGATTAAGCGTTGGCAACCTGTGATTACCAGATGGCAGCGAGTCATTGAACTTGAACTAGAAGAACAGCAAAAACAGTCCCAAGGGGAACAACTCAACCCCTTTCAGTTTGGCAACCCTGTGCGTCTGAACCGTGATTACTTATTTAAAGGTCGTCGCAAGTTCGCTGAGGATATTGTACGCCGTATTTTAAATAGCGATCGCCCCACCCTCATTCTTTACGGTCCCCGTCGTTGTGGCAAAACCTCTTTTTTATATAATCTTCCCCGTCTCTTTCCTAGTGACGTATTGCCTGTTTTTCTCGATATGCAAAGCGCGGCTATTACCAACAGTGAAGCGGATTTTTGTCAGGGTTTAGTTCGTGCCATTTACAAAGATAGTAAGAGTCAAGGGGTTCTATTACCCACACCCCCCAAGCGTAACCAGTTTAAAGAGAGTCCTTATACTGTTTTAGAAGACTGGTTAGATGAAGCACTAGAGAAACTAGAAGATAGACAACTATTACTTAATTTAGATGAATTTGAGAAGATTGGTACAGCCATTAATGAAGGACAAATAAGCTTAAAATTGTTTGATGAATTGCGTCATCTCATTCAACATTACGATCAATTAGGGTTTCTTTTTTCTGGTGTGAAAACCCTCGATGAAATTGGACCGAACTGGAGTAGTTATTTTATCAGTGTGGTTCCCATTGAAATGCTTTATCTTGAACCAGAAGAAGCAAGAGAATTACTGTTAGATCCCGATCCAGAATTTACCTTGCGTTACGATGAGGGTATTGTGGAAGAAGTGTTGCAACTGACCCATTGTCAACCCTATTTATTGCAACTTTTGGGTGCTGCAATGGTAACTCAAGCAAATCTTCATCACACTGATAAGATTACCCCAGAACTATTAAAAGCTGCGATTAAAGACGGTTTTATTAACGGGGAACCCTACTTTACCAATGTTTGGACAGAGTTTACCGGTGAGTCGGAAGAGGAGATTTTAGCAGGACAAAATCTACTGTTGAACTTAGCTAAAGGACAACAACCCAATACAGATAGAGATGAGATTACAGAAAAAGCTTTACAGTATATGTTACGACATCACATCATTGAGCAGATAGACAGTCAATATGATTTTGAAATTCCCTTAGTTAAAATGTGGGTGAAACGGAGTTAGGAGTTAGGAGTCAGGAGTCAGAAGGCAGGAGTCAGGAGTCAGGAGTCAGGAGTATTAGATATCAGTTAAACGTAGATAGGGGTCAACGGTCGTTGACCCCTACGGGAATTGATACAATACTTGAGGAAATTAGTATTATTCAGCAGCGACAGGATAGACGCTAACCTTTCTACGACTTTTGGTTTTATACTCAAAAGTAACAATCCCATCGATCAAAGCGAAGAGGGTATCATCATTACCCCGTCCCACGTTATTACCGGGGTGAACTCTGGTTCCCCGTTGACGAACGAGAATGTTACCAGCCCTAACCACTTGTCCACCGTAGCGTTTAACCCCGAGTCGTTGGGCGCGAGAGTCCCGTCCGTTTCTGGTACTTCCTGTTCCTTTCTTGTGAGCCATAATTGGTTATCTTCCTTGTAATAATTAAGTCTATTGTAGAATTATTCTCCCTCTGTGGTATCGGAGGGAGTTTCTGGAGTGGTGTCTGAGGGTGTATCTGCAATAACAGCGCCATTAACACTAATAGAATTAATCATTAAACGACTTAATTCTTGACGGTGACCCCGTTTTTTACGGGTTTTCTTTTTAGGACGCATTTTATAAACGATCACTTTCCTTCCCCGTCGATTTTCCATCACCGTTCCTTCTACGGTAGCTCCCTCAATAAAAGGTTGTCCAATGGTGATTTCATCGTCATTGTTAATCAATAATACTTTATCGATAACGTAAGATCCGTCCTCATTGGCAGTGAGACGATTAAGATCGTAAAAACGGCCAGGTTCAACCCGAAGTTGGGTTCCCCCGGCCTCAATGATTGCATAAGTCATAATTTTGTCTTTGTTTTTGTTGCCGTACAGGTAGCGCAAAGCTAAACTTAAATGATGATTGCTCTGTGCTTTTTAGTGATGCCATAACCTGATCCGAGCATCGAATCAGACACACAAACACCAATTATAAAATGTTTTAATTATTTATGTCAAATTAGGAGTTTCTACTCTGCAGTAGTACCCCCATAAATTTGTTAATGTTTACGTAGATACATTCAACTGTTAATTATCCCCATGACTCAATCTCCCTCTATTCCTGTTATCAGCGTTGAGGAACTCGCCATACGGTTAGCCCAAGACCCCGATGAGTTACAATTAATCGATGTTAGGGAACCAGAAGAAGTTGCGATCGCTCGTATCGGCGGCTTTGAAATACTATCATTAAGTCAGTTTCAACAATGGTCTTCAGAAATTACTCAGCGTTTTGATCCCCACAAAGAAACCCTCGTTTTATGTCATCATGGAATGAGATCAGCCCAGATGTGTCTTTGGCTACTTAACAACGGTTTCACCAATGTTAAAAACATAACAGGAGGTATTGCAGCCTACTCTGCGAAAGTTGATGAAACGATTCCTCAATATTAATGGCACAAAACTGCTTTAATATTAACAACTGTTTTATTAAGTCTTAGATTGACTACGCCAATCATTATGAGAGTTACCACTTTATTAAATCAACGTCATCAAGACATTTTAAGGGCTACGGTACAACATTATATTGCGACAGCTGAACCGGTTGGCTCAAAAACTTTAATAACTGAATACGATTTTAGTGTAAGTTCTGCCACCATCCGCAACACTTTAGGTAAACTGGAAAAGGCGGGTTTTTTATATCAACCCCACATTTCAGCCGGTCGCATTCCTTCTGATTTTGGCTATCGAATTTATGTCGATAATCTAATGACACCTAACGCCAAAAGTGCTAAGAAAATAAAACAGAATTTAACTCAAAAACTCAACCAAAAAACTTACAATTTTGAAGCGGCATTACAACGGGCAATTCAAATCCTAGCCAATTTAAGTGGTTACATTGCTCTAATTACTTTACCGCAAACTTCTCCTAATCAGCTTCGTCACCTGCAACTAATACCTATCTCAGCGAAGCAAGCTATGTTGTTAGTTGTTACCGATAGCCTGCAAACTCAATCAATAGTGGTGGATATTCCCCTTAGTTTAGTCAGAGATAACGAAGAAGATCGGGATTGGTTAGAAGAGGAATTAAATATTTTATCAAATTTTTTAAACAGTCAGTTGAAAGGGAAATCTTTATTAGAACTAAATAACTTAGATTGGCAAAAAATAGATCAAGATTTTATTAGTTACACAGATTTTTTGAAAAGCTTACTCAAGCAACTACAAACCTATCTAAAGACATCAATTTCTAATCAAGTGATGATTCATGGTGTCTCAGAAGTTTTGAGACAACCCGAATTTTCCCAGTTAGAACAAGTTCAAATGTTGCTACACTTACTGGAAGAAGAACAAGATAAACTCTTACCTTTGATTTTAGATATACCTGAATCTGAGTTATCAAACGGACGAGTTACCCTTAAAATTGGGACAGAAAATCATCTGGAATCTATGCATTCTTGTAGTCTAGTTTCTGCTACTTACTGTCAAGGAGATACTGCTGTAGGAAGTGTGGGATTAATAGGACCAACTCGAATGTTATACGAAAATACAATCCCTTTAGTAGAATCAACGGCAGAATATTTATCGGAAGCTTTGGTTAGCATTGCTTAGGTAGGGCTAACACAAAATTATTATTAAAAAACTTAAAATTATATAAACTTTCTACCCTTAACCTCATATTGTTATACTAAAATACTTATGAGTTGAAATCGAGGCTAAACGTTGCAAAAACTACTAAGTATTGCCAAAATTATCGACACAATCAATGAATGGATAGGAAAGTTAACTTATTGGTTAGTTCTTTTGATGATTTTTGTCGGGGTATGGAATGTAATCGGACGATATTTAGGGAGGTTTATTGGACAAAATCTCACCTCCAATGGGTTAATTGAAATACAGTGGTACTTGTTTGATATTGTTTTTCTTTTGGGAGCAGCTTATACTCTTAAGCACGATGAACACGTTAGAGTTGATCTTCTCTATAAAGATTGGTCACCAAAACGAAAAGCTTTAGCTAATTTTATTGGAGTTTTTATATTTTTAATTCCCTTTTGTTTAATGATAATTTATTACTCTTGGGGTAATGTGGTTAATTCTTGGAAAATTTGGGAAATGTCTTCTGATCCTGGGGGACTTCCTAGATATCCAATTAAGTCGATGATTATTGTTAGTTATATTTTACTTATTTTTCAAGGTATGGCCGAAGCAATTAAAAACTGGGCTATTTTTACCGATCAATCCACATCTGAGGAGATAAATAATGATAATAGGGTATGATTGGTTGGGTCCTTTAATGTTTCTCGGAGCATTAATTTTACTTTCTTTTGGTTACCCCGTGGCATTTTCTTTGGGTGGGGTTTCGATTATTTTTGCGGTTATTGGAATCATTTTAGGGGCATTTGACCCCGTTTTTTTGAGTGCATTACCTAGTCGAATTTTTGGCATTATGGCTAATTATACCCTCTTAGCCATTCCCTATTTTATATTTTTGGGAGCGATGTTGGAAAAGACAGGTATTGCTGAAAAATTGCTGTTAACAATAGGAATTTTATTCGGTAGATTACGAGGTGGACTTGCTTTAGCAGTGGTTATTGTCGGTGCTTTATTAGCCGCAACTACAGGAGTTGTAGCAGCAACTGTAGTTGCAATGGGCTTGATTTCTCTACCTATTATGTTACGTTATGGCTATAACAAAGAATTGGCAGCGGGTGCGATCGTTGCATCAGGAACTTTGGGACAATTAATTCCTCCTAGTATTGTTTTAGTGGTATTAGCAGATCAATTAGGAATTCCTGTGGGAAATTTATTTATTGGCTCAATTATTCCCGGATTAATGATGGCTAGTGCCTTCGCAATTCATGTTATTATTACTTCTTTAATCCGTCCCGATGTTGCGCCACCTTTACCCCCAGAAGAAAGAAATATTAGTAAAAGAACCTTAGTAAAAAATGTCTGTCAAGCGATGCTTCCTCCTTTATCGTTAATTTTATTGGTGTTAGGAAGTATCTTTTTTGGTGTGGCTACCCCCACAGAAGCTGGTGCAGTAGGTGCGTTAGGAACTATGATTTTAGCTGCTTTTAATAAGCAGTTGAGTTGGGTTACTTTAAAACAATCTTGTGACGCAACTTTAAGGATTAGCACAATGGTCATTTTTATCCTTTTTGGATCAACTGCTTTTAGTTTAGTTTTTCGAGGAGTTGATGGGGATAGTTTTATGTTGGAAATTTTAACGAATTTGCCGGGAGGAAAATATGGATTTTTGGCTGTAAGTATGTTCACAGTGTTTATTTTAGGCTTTTTTATCGACTTTTTTGAAATTGCTTTTATTGTAATTCCTATTTTTAAACCTGTTGCGGAAACACTTGGTATTGATTTAATGTGGTATGGGGTGATTTTAGCTGCTAATTTACAAACTTCTTTTCTAACTCCTCCCTTTGGTTTTGCTCTATTCTATCTTAGAGGAGTGGCACCACCGGAACTAAAAACAGAAGACATTTATAGAGGTGCCATTCCTTTTATTTTGCTACAACTTTTAGTCTTAATGTTAATCATTATTTTTCCTTCCCTTGTTAGTTTCTTACCTTCCTTAAGCGCAGCCAGAGGTTAAAAGTATCTCAGTCTAATATTAGAAAAAGATTGCTTAGTGATTAACAAATATTTGACAAATCTCCTGGAATATGGATGGAGTTAACAGTACGTTAAGATTTGTGAGCATTGAAAAGATTTCTCACAAAAGGCGATCGCATCCTGATATATATAGAAATATGGGACGGTCTTGATTGCAACTAGGACGCTACACCTTCGACACTGGTACTAGTTAGTTGCTGTTTGTTTAGTAGGAGACATATATATGATTAACCCATTGGTTTATGAAATTGGTGCATTGACGTTTGTGTTAGGTGCTTTTGGGATCGCCTATTGGCAACTTCGTAACAATTATTCAAAACGAGAAACAACTTTATTAGAACAACAAAAACAGTTAGATCAAGAGAAAGAAAGTTTGGAAAAACAATTGCACAATCTTGAGCAAACTAATCAAGAGTTGACCCAAAAGAATGATTATTTACAAAAGGATTATGTTTATATAAAGCAACAAGTGACAGCATTCGAGAATGATGTTATTAAACTACACGAAGAGAAGAGTAATTTATCACATATGGTTAGACAGGAACAAGATAAAGTTACAGCAAGTCAGCAAAAAAATCAATCTTTAGAGCAGCAAAAACTGCAATTAGAAGAGACTTACAAAAAAGATTTATCTAATCTTGAGCAACAACTGGGAAACCTTAGAGAAGAGCGAAATAAGATTAATAGTAATCTGCAAGAAGCGACTCAAAAAAAAGATTCTTTAAACCAAGAATTAAAAACAGTAATCGCTAAGAGGGAAAGTTTAGAAAATAGTTTAACTCAGCAACAGGAAACCGTTGTATCTTTAGAAAAACAACTAGAAAGTTTATCTCAAGAGAAAAAGGAGCTAGAAAAAGACTTGCAACAGCAAGTAAATAGTATTAGAGAGGAAAAACAATCCTTAGAACATAACTTAACTCAGCAACAGGAAATAGTTGTAGCTTTAGAAAAACAACTAGAAAGTTTATCTCAAGAGAAAAAGGAGCTAGAAAAAGACTTGCAACAGCAAGTAAATAGTATTAGAGAGGAAAAACAATCCTTAGAACATAACTTAACTCAGCAACAGGAAATAGTTGTAGCTTTAGAAAAACAACTAGAAAGTTTATCTCAAGAGAAAAAGGAGCTAGAAAAAGACTTGCAACAGCAAGTAAATAGTATTAGAGAGGAAAAACAATCTTTAGAAAATAGTTTAACTCAGCAACAGGAAACCGTCGTAGCTTTAGAAAAACAACTAGAGAGTTTATCTCAAGAGAAAAATGAGCTAGAAAAAGACTTGCAACAGCAAGTAAATAGTATTAGAGAGGAAAAACAATCTTTAGAAAATAGTTTAACTCAGCAACAGGAAACTATTGCATCTTTAGAGAAACAGCTAAAAGCTCTAGAGGAAGACAATAATAGCTTAAAGAAAGAACGAGAAGAGAGTAAAAAAATAGCCGAAGAGAGAGAAAAACTGGAAAAAAAAATTAAAAAGCAAGAAGAAATAATTACTGAATTGGAAAATAAATTAGCTTCTATAAAGCAGGAAAAAGAAACATTAGATACTCCGCCAAAACAGGAAGATGAAAAGTTAATTGTAGAAGAGAATAAGGAAGGCATTTCAGGTGTCGAACAAGATATTAAAGAAGTGGAAGAAAAATCTACGAAAGAAGAGAAAAAAAAAGAAAAAGAAATAAAAGAAAAAATAAAAAATGAAGTTATTTTAGAAGCCAAGAAACTAGCCGTTATTGGCAGTCTAAATAGTATGAACCGAGAAAAAGCTAAATCTTTGGTTCAACGAGTAGGAGGAACTTTAACCAGTTCGCCAAGTTCTAAAACTGATTACGTTATTGTTGGGAAAAACCCTGGAGATAAATTGAAAAAAACTCAGAAATTAGGTATTGCTCAACTATCAGAAACCCAGTTTTTAGAAGCATTAACCGCCGCAGGGATAACGGAAATTAATAACTAATAATCATAATAACCCATAGGATAAATGCACCTATGGGTTACCTATTCATATAGAAAATTAAATCTAGATAAACTCAGAAATATCTTCGTGACATTCATCAGCTAAATAAGATAATGCCCTGAATCTTAACCCTACTAACTGTTCATACAAAGGGTTAAGCTTACACAAAGGAGGAATATGAACAACTTTGTGACCAAACAGCTTAATGTCCCGTTCAAAGGGACACTGAGGTGGAACCATCTTACAAATAAATCGAGCTACACTAGGATCGTGAATATCCATGCCATCCAACCAATCTTTGAGGGGATGCAATAAGTCAGCTTGAGGTTGAGGAGGACTCACCAAAGGGGCTGCATTACCCGTTACTTGGGCTTGAGGCTCTTCTCCGTTGGGTTTACAGAGAGTATGTTCCAAAGAATTCAATGCCTCTATTTTTAACCCTAAAGCCTCGCTATACTGATGCAAAAGTTCCGCTTCTGGTGTAGAGTATATCCCATCGGCGATCGCAACTAATACAGCAGTTCTTAAGAAGTTCTCCCCAGTTTTGACATCATCACCCAAAGCGTTTGCTAACTCTTCTGGTTCGATAGACTGGTAGGAAAGGGTTTGTTGATCATCGACAGACAAATCCTTAGTTAAATCTGCGATCAACTTCTGTTCTTGGAGATCATAGTCACCATCACACCAAGCGATAGTTAGTAAACCTCTCAACCAAGCTGAAATCTGCTCTTTTGTATACGGGGATTGCGCTACACTTGCCATAAGAATTTTATAATCAAATTTTTAGGTTAGTCACGGGGAACAGAGAAATTTTTGAAACACAAAAAGCAAAGACTAATTCTCGCTATTTATATTCATGTCTTTTGCTTTTGCTACCAAAAATATTACCTTCCCTTTCTTCAGTTTAACTTTTTCTTTGACTAACCTAATGTAGTTTATTGAACAATAACGGGGATTCCTGTTTGCACTAATTCGTACAATGCTTTAACGTCTCGGTTCCGCATTCTAACGCAACCATGAGAAACTGCTTGTCCCATAACGTGTTCTCCAGGAGTCCCATGAAAACCGATATATTTACCGTTTTCTCTCGAAAAACCAATCCAACGTTCTCCTAAAGGACTATTAGGACCGGCTGCGCTAACTCGACCATTCCAAGGGTTTTTCCATTGGGGGTTTTCTACCATTTGAATTACGGAAAAGTTACCCTTGGGTGTTTCCCATCCTCGTCTACCAATAGCAACTTGATAGTTAGCAAGAACTGTATCGTCTTGATAAGCATAAACCCGACGTTCTTTTAGGTTGAGAACTAGATGTGTGGCCTGAGTTTTTTCTGTTTCTGGGGGTGTAGAAATAGCTGTTTCTTGTTCTGTCGAAGTAGTGGGAAGTTCTGTTGCAGAAGTCTCGGAGGTTGTTCCCTCAGAAGCGATCGCTTGTTTGTTAATTCCTCCGATGGGTAATAAGAAACTTCCACTAATAAGAGTGAGTGTGAGTAAGGAAAGAGTGAATTTCATGGTTGTCAGTTTGAGAAAAAATGACGGATGTTTAAGTAAAAAAAAGAAGAGTAAGATAAGTTATCTGTATTCTAGAAGTGCTTTAAAAGACGGTTGCTTAAAATTAGCACTCTCTTAAGAGTTTTTTTTTCTCTATTTTTCTTAAAATTTAAACATAATTAGTTTACCTAATTTAAAACTTATTTACATAACTTAAAATTGTTTTTTTATTTACAACACTCATATAGCAATCAGGAATGATTGGTGAGATATCTTTTTTCCCAGTTACCAATTATCAGTTATCAGTTAATATTTTCATACACTAATAATTTTTGTAAGGTTTCTAACGGAATTTGAGTAAAGTATTTTCTTTTAAAATTTTCTTCCTTGAGAACATCTAGTAAATTTTTTTGTGAGGAAAGATAATCTTGAAATTGGTCGGTTACTTTTTTTATTTCGATAGTTTGTTGATCTTCATTAATTAAAAACCCAACTTTTCTTAAAAAATCTAATGCTAAACCAAAACTGCGATCGCTTAATAATAATCTTTCTTTTAATTGTTCTTTTGTAATAACTTTTGCAGTGCGATCAATATATTTAGCAATACCGATCAATTCTTTGACAGTGCGAGATGGATTAAATTGCTCATCGTATGAATAATTCAAGGCTAATTTTTGCTGATTATTGACACTTTTTTGATAAATTTTGTGTAATTCATCCCAACTCACGGGACAACTATTTAATACTTCAGTTTCTGAGTCTAATTGGTTCGTTTCATCTTTGTTTCTATGGTCTATTAAATTAATATTATTTTTTACCATAGATCGATTATTTTCAGTAGTTAAACTTTCTCTAACTTCGATTAAACGAACTTCGTAGCTACCTTTTCCGTAGGTATTATAATCTAATTCAACAATAGCATCGCATAAATTTTCTTCACCTTGGGGTAATTCTTCTTGGTAATGTTCCCACCAAATACCAGGAAAACCTTCATTAACCGAGCGATCATAAATATTAAACTTGGTCTTTATGTACTTTACTTTATT
Source organism: Crocosphaera sp. Alani8 (assembly GCF_038442745.1). Classification (NCBI taxonomy): domain Bacteria; kingdom Bacillati; phylum Cyanobacteriota; class Cyanophyceae; order Chroococcales; family Aphanothecaceae; genus Crocosphaera; species Crocosphaera sp. Alani8. Next base: position 3,300 of record NZ_JARVCN010000013.1, on the reverse strand, counting down.
GTTTTTAGCATCTTTAATATTTCTATTTCCTAAACTTTCAAACCAACAATTTTGAATCAATAATTTTGGTACTGGGTTTCCCATCCCGTAGGGTTCTAATAGTTTTAACTCCCTAAACAAAGATTGACCTAGTTGAGAAACAGTTACGACTAGATCTACTGAGACTGTAGAATTTAAGGTATTAATACTAACAATCTCTTTTCTAAGTTCTCGATTGATACTTTCTTTAAATAAAGATAAATTTTCAACAGGAATACTTAACCCTGCTGCAAAAGGATGTCCACCAAATCGATGTAATAAATCTTGTTGAGAAGCGACTAACTTATATAGATCTATATTATGAACAGAACGAGCCGAACCTCTAGCTAGTTTAACATCATTATCGCTCATTTTTTCCGTTTCAGCAGTGGTTAATAAAATAGTAGGACGACCGTATTTTTGAGCAATTTGCCCGGCAACTAACCCTAATACACCACTTTGCCATTGAGGATCTTCTAAAACAATAACTTGTGTCGTTGACAGGTCTAAAGTTTTTAGTTTTTTCTCTACATTCTTTTGAATTTCCTGTTGTAAAGACTTACGGCGAGTATTGGCTAATTCTGTATTAAAAGCCAGTTTTTGACAGTGTTTATCGTCTTTACTAGTTAACAATTCTACAGCGAAATGAGCATCCCCTTGAATACGACTAATAGCATTAATTCTAGGGCCAATACCGAAGGAAATATCTGTTGGGCGATCGCCACTTCTTTTGCATAGTTTTAGTAAATGAGCAACCCCTGGACGGGTAGTATTAGTTAACTGTTGTTGTAGCTTTTTTAGTCCTTGTTGTGCTAAGTAACGACAATCCCCTTTTAATTCTACTAAATCAGCAATTAAACCAATAGCTACCAAATCTAATAAATTTTCTAAGGGACTTTTAGGTATTTCTGGAAAAGTCAGATATAAAGCTTCAACTAACTTATAAGCTACTGCAACACCGGATAAAGAAAATAAAGGATGATCATCGGAAAAATAGCGAGGATTAATAATAGAAATCACATTTGGTCGTTCCTCGGGTAAGGTATGATGGTCTGTAACAATAACGTCTACTCCTAAAGAATTAGCATAATTAATCTCTTCTAAATTAGTACTTCCAGTATCACAGGTGACGATCAATTTTGTTCCTTCTGTGGCAAGTTTTTGAATTCCTGGTATATTTAAACCGTGGGACTCTGTAGAACGATTTGGAATGTAATAATTAAGTTGTATATCAGGTATAAAAAATTGTCCGAGTCCTTCCCATAAAACACTGCTTGCTGTAATTCCATCTGCATCAAAATCTCCCCAAATGGTTACTTTTTCTTGATTTTTTATAGCTCCTTCCAGGCGTTTTATAGCTAATTTCATTTCGTAACCGAATTCAAAAGGACTCAAAGGTTGATAATTATTAGCATCTAAAAACCCTTGTAATTCTTCCGAAGACTGAATTCCCCTTTGCCATAATAATTGAGCAGCATAGGTTCCTTGAGAACTCTGACAATATCTATTAACAGTATCAACAAACCAAGGAGGTAAAAAAGCAATTGGTGAAACCTGCCACCGATTTTGATTAGTATCCATTAAGAGCAAAAATTAATACTATTTTCACCAGCATAACAACTATTCTAGCATTAAAATTTTCTTTGAACCTTTTGATAATCCTTCCAGTCTAAAGGGGTGAATTCAATGATAGAGTGGGCATAACCGTGTTAGCAGACAACCCTGCCAATGCAACAGAAAAGAACTTAGTGCTTCGGTGTCAAAAAGGAGATACTGTCTCCTTCAAAGAACTGTACCGACGCTATCAACAAAGGGTAAGAGCGACTCTCTATCAACTGTGTGGGAGTGAGATGCTTGACGACTTAGTACAAGACGTGTTTCTCAGAGTATGGAAAGGGTTACCCAAACTAAAAGAACCCTCTTATTTTTCCACATGGTTGTATCGTATTGCTTGGAATGTTGCCACAGATAAACGGCGAAAATTTGCCCAAAATTTATCTTTAAACGATGATGGTACGATTTTAAATATTATGCCATCTCGTCCCGAAGATACACCCGACTTAATGCGACTTCATTATCAAGATTTGATCCAACAAGGATTACAAAATTTAAGTTTAGAACATCGTGTTGTTTTAGTTTTACACGACTTAGAGGATGTTCCCCAAAAAGAAGTTGCTAGTATCCTACAATTACCCGTTGGTACCGTCAAATCTCGTCTATTTTATGCTCGAAATCAAATGCGTGAGTTTTTAAGAAAACAGGGAGCTTTATAATGTCTCAATTCCCAAAAGATGATCGAGAATTAATCTCCTTTCTGCAAAAATATCGTCCCTTGCCTCCTCCAGCAGACTCCACCTTGGAAACGCAAATTTGTATGAGAGTTTCCCATGAGTCTCAACATCGTACAAGACGCAAATCAAGATGGATAATTCCTAGTATTATTACAACGAGTTTGTTAACAATTTGGGGAGTTTATGATCTTACCAGACCCTCCGAATACGAGCAATTTGTCAATCAATCGCAAACTGTGGAAACAGCAGAAATAGAAGATTTTATGCTCAAAACCTGGGAAGAAACTATGAATACATCTCCCTGGGAAAACCATAATCAATCTGTTTATTATCAATGGATTTCTGTTGATAATGTTGGTCATCAATACTTAATTTCTCAACCTTAAATTTCTAACCTATAGTCTATTAACTACCCACAAGAGTAACTATGATTTCTAGAGAATTTGCTTTAATCGTAACTGTTTTAACCCTTGGTGTCGGGGGAACTATGGCACTAGCTAATTCTGATAGTGAACCTTCTTCATCTATTTTACTTTCTGAAACAAAAATTTTAGCAGAAGAAGGAGAGAGTAAACCAGGAAGAAGAGGAAGAGATGCGCAATTTCAACAAGTATTAAATCTAAGTGATGCACAAATGCAACAACTCGGTGCAGTTCGCCAAAAATATCGTCCTCAAATGCAAAGACTCAGGGAACAGATGCAGGTGAAAGCTCAAGAATTGAATCAAATGATGCAGGGAAACGTATCAGAAAATGAATTAAGACGTAAGCATAACGAAATCGTCAGTGTTCGTCAACAAATGGGGAACCTTCGTTTTGAAAGTATGTTAGAAATGCGAAACGTATTAACAACAGAACAACGTCAAAAACTTGCTCAATTACTACAGCAACGTCGTCAAAGAAGAAACAGAAACCGCCCCAATTCGGAGATGATACCTTAAACTCACATCTTGCACCAAGAAAAGTTGATATGAGAAGCGATGGCTAAAACC
>NZ_JARVCN010000012.1:0-16332 GCF_038442745.1 Crocosphaera sp. Alani8 | reverse complement strand
GTTTGGCCTAAGTTTTCGCAGCGAGTGACCCCTGGCTTTTTGAGAAGATACTACTTTTCGAGGTTTTTTTCTAAACGATCAAGCTGATTTTCAAAATTTACTTTAATTTCAGTAATCGATTCTTTTTCAGGCAATTTTTCTGCTGATGAATTGAGGGATCTTCCTAAGAGGAACTGATAACCTGCTTTGCCAAAACCTCCTTTTTCGCAATCTTCGATCATTTCTAGAGCAATGGCTTTTTCCTCGGGATCTTCTGGTAATAATGCAGGGGTTGGGAAGTGTTTTTCTAAAGTTAAAAGAATTGACTTTGATTCATAAACTAATTCTCCTTCAATTTTTACTGCAGGAACTAAACCAGTAGGAACTAAATCCGTGTACCATTTGGGTTTATTTCTTAAATCAATTAATTCTACTGCAAAGGGAATTTGTTTTTCTTCTAAAGTCAACCATACTCTTTCGCAAAAGGGACACCAAGCATTAGTATCACGGTACAATAAAACTGCGGGTTTTTCTGTTTGAGTCTTGTCATTTTTATAACTGGATATGGCAACGCTAGAAGGTGTTTGTCCTGGCCTAATTTCCCATTTTACAGTGGTTTTGTTTTTAGATTTTTCTAGTAGATCATTCCAAGAGGGGATAGTTAATTGATCTGGCATGATTAATTTCCTTATCAATATGCTATTTGCAATTAATTTGTCGAGAATTTGTGAGAATTAGAGGACATAATTAGCTAATTATATCATGGTTAATTCTGATTATTGTGGTAATTTAGTTAGTAAGGTTTTTAATTTTTCTGCCACAGATTCGTGGGTGTATTCATCATTGGGATGAGGTGGTTGCCCTGGAGACTGAAAATAAGGGCGTTCATCGTACATTTTTCCCCATTGAAAATCCACTTGTCTTACTAGTTCATAAAGTAATTCAGGATTATTGAGGAACTTGTTTAACATCTGTTTTAAAGCTTGTAAAGGATTTTCTAAGTTGTTACTAACAGTTGCTTCATCTGTGCTGATCCAGGTTTGTAAAACCGCTTGTAATGCTCCAGATGAGTCTTGTAAATTAGTAGCAATAAAGATGTTAATTTCTGTAGTAGCTTGTACTAATTTGGGAACGGGAGATTCCCCTTTTAAAAAATCTCCTCCTTCTCTACCGATCGCTTCAGCTAAGGAAAATTTACGTCCTGCTAGAATTTCTCTTTGAATTGCTTTGTTTTTCGCTTCTTGTTCCTTGTCTTGCATGGGAGTTACCGTCAATAGTCCTAATCCTTTTAAAATAACAAGATTTAGAAATCAATGGCGGAGAAAAGTTAAGTTTCGTTGAATTTTGCTTCAATTGTCTTTGACCATAACCTATGATTGACTCTTAGGGAACAAGGTGATATCAGCGAAAGGAGACTGATTAGATGCCACAACAAGACTGGTTGGTTCAAGATAATGGTGAATGTTTGTCATTCCGTTCCCCTCGTCAGTGGGACTTATTAACCCCAACCACACCCTACCGACTACATCGCTTTTTGACGGAGTTGGATGATGTCGTTAACGAGGCAGAGATAACTCAGCAAGAGGAAACTGAATATTTACCTATTCTGCGGCGTTTGATGCGTAAGTTATTGCTCAATGTTTACTGGATAAGTAAAAGTGTCCCTTCTTCTTCTTCCGAAACGGGAACAGGGTTTCAATTGCTTTACGATGAACTTGGCTTTCCTTTTACCTTACAAACCGAGATTATGTTGCCAGGAAGTACCACAATTATCCATAATCATGGAACTTGGGGGGTAGTTGCGACTTTACAAGGACAACAAAAAAATGCTTTTTGGAAACCTCTTCCCATAGCTGAATACCCCCAAAATATTGAAAAGGTTGGTGAGCAAGTTTTCCAAAATGGGGATATAATTAGTTTTACAACAGGAGCTATTCATAGTGTTGAAGCTATAGGGAACGAACCGACTGTAACTTTGAATTTATATGGGGATACGAATGCTTCAAAACGTTTCAAATACGATCCTGAAACTCATAGTGCTTATCACTTTTAGGTTACTGAGTCTGTCAAATCCTCAGAAAACTGAAACAGGTGTTTCAAGAGTGATAAAATTGCCCTAGTGGGGAGATTCTTCAGTGGTTAGACGGTTGACTCTATCAATAACTAAGGGAATAGCGACAATACTAAGCTTTAGAACCCAGGGGGCGAAGATGAGGGTTAAAAGGGAGGATAATACAGCAACACATCCCATAGATACTTTAACCACATCCTCTTTCAAGCTAATACTTAAAAATGCCGACACTGAAGCAATCGCTAAAGTAATTAGAGAAATAACAAGCATCGTTAGTTTATAACCTCATAGTAAGCGTTGGCTGGAGTTTTCTTTCAGCCAGTTACTCACAGCCTACTTCGGTTTCTTCACTGCATTTATTTTGGATAATGTAGAGACGAAAGACAAAGCTTTTTTCATTACCCAATACTACACAATTTTTAACATCAGTGTCAACTGTCGGCTAGGAATTTAAAAGTATATTAAGATTTTAGTGATTATAATCTCAATATTAGAACCCCATCTGTGGTTTGGTTATCTCGAAAGAAGGCCAAACATTCTTGTCTGGAATCTGGTGAGTTTCTTTGCTTGGCAAACCCTGCATCCACAATGCCATGATTAATAAGGCTACTGTCGTCAGAACTTCCCAAAAGAGAACCGGACGAGACGGAGAGGGTGATTTAATAATTTTCCAGGAATCTCCTCGACAAACTGTATTTTTACGACTTAAAGAAGAAACATTTTGCTCTTCTATAGAGGTTGTCTTTACGGTAACTATTCGTGTTTTTTCGTGTTTTTGGGAATCATTTGGATCTCGAGAACTGCTTTGTTGTTTTTCTGAGCTATTAGCAGAAGACTGCTTTACATTAGAGCTAGTTTGTCCGTGATTCATTAGTGTTTTTCCTCGTCAATGGTAATTGTAGATAGCAAAAACTATACGTTCACGGCTTACGATGGAAATGTCTGCTATCTTCCATAGACATCAGTAATTATTCTGAATTGCTCACACCCACTATCAATAAATTCTAATGTCAGTAATGTTCATTAATTATTAGAGTTAATGTCTACTATAGCGTTTCTCGGACTCATGAGGTACACCTAACTTCTGCCTCCTGCCCCCTGCCTTCTGCCTCAAAGAGATAACTTCTGTACCTCACAAGTATGGGAACTGCTATATATCCAGTATGCCCCATATTTCCAAATAGACAACCTAAGTTTAAGAACTTAATCAAGATCATAGGAATTTTTTCTGAACCAAAAATTAAAGTATAGTTAGCTTTTTTCGGTTAAAGATAACCATTTTCTGCTAAGAATGCTAAATTCACCTCGCTTAAAGATTGCTCAGATTTGAAGTGTTTTCCTAGTAATTTAGCCACATATTTCCCTAAAATATCCCCTTCTATATTAACCAAATCTCCATTTTTAAGATAACAAAGATTGGTTTGACTGTAGGTGTGGGGAATCACTGCGGCTTTAAACCAAGTTCCCTCTCGATCACATTCTGCTACAGTTAGGCTAATACCATTGACTGCGACGCTTCCCTTAGGAATTAAATAGGGTTGAATAAAAGTTTCCCATTGTTGCCATCGTGACGAAGATGCGGTAAAAGTGATTTCCCAAGCTTTGTCAGTAGCGATCGCTTCTTTTAAACAGCCTAACCCATCTACATGACCGGTGACAAAATGACCCCCCAACTTACTGCCAACTCGCAAAGAGGGTTCTAAGTTAACATAGCCGGAGGTGGCAATTTTTTGGGTTAGAGTGGTTCGTTGTAAGGTTTCTGGGGAAGCAGTTGCCACAAACCCATCCTTGACGATCTCTTCTACAGTTAAACAAACCCCATCAACTGCGACACTATCTCCGATGGCCAAATCTGATAGAATGGGTGAGGAATGGCTGTCGGGAATCGAGAGGGTAAAGCGATCAGCTTCGAGGGGACGGATAATACCAAGACCTTGAACTAAACCAGTAAACATTAGTTAAGCTTTCCTAAAAAACATTTTCCCCTTATTCTAGACGAAAATCTTATGTACACGGGGCTTACTGTGAGTATAGCTTATTGTTAGGTTTACCCGACTGATTTACTAATACAGGATACAGTTATTGATACAAAGTCAATGATTAATTTTTACAGTCAAAATAATTGTTTTTTAAAGCAGTCCAAGAGGATAGATCAATGATTGAAATGAAAGTGGCGGGAATAGCCTTAGATGCAGTTACTCGTAGTCCTATTGTTTTGTTAAAAGACGGTTCAGAACGTCGGGCTTTACCTATTTATATTGGACAAGATCAAGCTAAATCTATTATCGGTGCCATCGAAAATCAAAAGCCCCCTCGACCTTTGACTCATGATTTAATTGCTAATTTATTTGATGCTTGGGGAATGTCTTTGGATAAGATTATCATTCATTCTCTACGTGATAACACATTTTATGCAATTCTTTGCCTAAAACAAGGGAAGACTAAAAAAGAAATTGATTGTCGTCCTAGCGATGCTATTTCTATTGCTTTACGAACCCACAGTCCTATATGGGTTATGGAGGAAGTGATTGCGGATGCTTCTATTCCTGTTGATAAGGAAGCGGATGAAGAAGAACGTCAAGCATTCCGAGATTTTGTGGAAAAGTTGAGTCCTGAAGAGTTGATTAAACGGGCAAGCTTAGAAAAAAATGATGAACAATAAAAAAGAGTTTTAAATTAGCGTTAATGCAATATCGGCGTTTTGGCAAAACTGATTTAAATTTGTCTGTTTTTTCTCTCGGAACTATGAGGTGTTTGGGGTCAGAGGAAAATTTTTATAAAACTTTAGAAACAGCTATTTCTTTAGGAATTAATCATCTGGAAACAGCGAGAGGATATGGGAAAAGTGAACAGTTTTTGGGTAATTTTTTACAGCAACAAAAGTTAGTTTCTCGAGAAAAAATTTATATTACCACTAAGTTAACACCAACTCCTGATGCCGACAAGCTGAGTAAGTGCATTGATGAGTCTCTACAACGGTTACAGGTAGATTACATCGACTGCTTGGCTATTCATGGAATCAATACTTGGGAACACCTAGAATGGACTGTTGGAGGTTTCCTGCCCCTAGAACGGGCATTAAATGAGGATAAGATAAAACATATCGGATTCTCGACTCACGGTAGTTTAGATTTGATTCTAGCAACCATAGAGACAGGGTTATTCGAGTTTGTTAATCTTCATTATTATTATTTTTTTCAACACAACTACCCTGCGATCTCCTTAGCTTCTCAGAAAGACATGGGTATCTTTATAATTTCCCCTGGGGATAAAGGGGGTTTGCTTTACACACCTTCCAGTTTACTCGAGAGATTGTGTGCGCCCTTTTCTCCACTAGAGTTAACTTATCGGTTTCTCTTGAGCGACCACCGAGTTACAACTTTAAGCACTGGTGCATCCAATCCTGATGATTTCCAATCAATAATACCACTTTTTGCACAAAATGGTCAGTTAACCCTGGAAGAAAAGAAAAAATTCAATCAACTGGAAGAACATTTTAACAAGGTTTTAGATAGTGATAAATGTAGTCAGTGTTATAAATGTTTACCTTGTCCTGAGTCCATTAATATTCCTGAGATTTTGCGCTTAAGAAATTTAACTGTTGCTTATGATATGAAAGAGTACGGACAATATCGTTATGGAATGTTAGAAAATGCCGGACATTGGTTCCCTGGAAAAAAAGGCAATCGTTGCACAGACTGCGGTGATTGTTTACCCCGATGTCCAGAGAATTTAGAAATTCCCATGCTATTAAAAGATACCCATGAGAGGTTAAAAGGAAATGCGAGAAGGCGACTATGGGAATAATTTCAACACTAATTTACTCCTGTTTGTACTTGCCATAACCCTGAAGATGACATCTATAAAAAGTTATAAATTTGCTGATTACTACTAAAATCATATAATAATAATTGACTAATAACTGTTAAGAAAATGATCAAAGAATCAACCTTCCAGCAAGCCATTGAAACTGTTGAAGCTTTGTCTCCTGAAGAACAAGCAATGTTACTGGAGATTATTCAAAATCGTCTACGAGAACAGAAAAGACAAGAATTATTAGAGAATATTAAACAATCAGAACAAGATTATGCTGAGGGTAACGTTAAGCGAGGTTCAGTCAGTGATTTGATGAAAGATTTAGAACAATGCGAGAGTTAGTTTGGAGTCCTAACTTTATCCGTCAACTTAAACGTTTAGTTCGTCAAAACCCATCAATTAAACAGACGGTTGAAGAAACATTAGAAAGATTAGGAAGCCATTGAAACCTTTGAAGCTTTATCTCTTGAAGAACAAGCAATCTAATAAATGGTCATGTTAGATTGACGATAGTAATCGCATTGTTTTTCAGTTTATAGACAATTCTGATCTAAAAACTGAAGAGATTGTTCTGTTGGCGATCGGTTCACACGATGAAGTTTACTAACAATATTTAATGATCTACTCACGCTCACTATTCACTACTAACCCCAGTTTGTACTTGCCATAAACCTGCATAAATACCTTGCTTTTCTAATAGTTGTTCGTGGGTTCCTTGTTCAACAATTTTACCAAATTCCATCACATAAATACAATCAGAATGACGAATAGTAGATAAACGATGGGCGATGGCAATAGTAGTTCTTTGGGCGGTAATTTTTTCTAAGGAACGGGCGATCGCCGCTTCGGTTTCGTTGTCTACTGCTGAGGTAGCTTCATCTAAAATTAGGATAGGAGGATCTTTTAAAATTGCCCTAGCAATTGCAATTCTTTGTCTTTGTCCCCCTGATAATTTCTGTCCCCTTTCTCCTACAATTGTATCGTAACCTTGGGGCAGTTTTTCTATGAATTCATGGGCTTCTGCTATTTTAGCCGCTTCTGTTATTTCCGGATAGCTGGCGTTAGCATTTCCGTAAGCTATGTTTTCTTTAACAGTTCCATGAAATAGGAAAACATCTTGACTAACTAAACCAATTGCTTTGCGTAAATCTCCCAAATAAACATCTTGAATATTGAGGTCATCCAGTGCGATTTCACCTTGATTAATCTCGTATAATCTTAATAGTAATTTGACTAAGGTGCTTTTTCCTGAACCTGTAGAACCTACCACACCAATGCGATGACCTGCAGGAATTTCTAAGGATAAGTTTTTGATGATAGGATAGCCTTCCTGATAAGCAAAGGTAACATTGTTAAGTTCTATTTTTCCTTTAATATTTCCTGTTACTAGGGGAAAGTTTCCAGAATGAATGGTTAGGGGTGTATCTAATAAATTCATTACCCGATTGGTGGAAGCCATCGACCTTTGATAGAGGTCTAAAGTTTGCCCTAATCTAGTTAGTGGCCAGAGTAATCGTTGGGTTAAAAATACCAAAACACTATAATTTCCTACCGCTAATTTCCCTTCCACCACTTCCATGCCACCATATAATAAAATAGCAGTAAAGCCTACTAATATAACCATCCGAATGAGGGGGACAAAGGCTGAACTTAATGCGATCGCTTTTTGATTACTTCTACGATAAGCTTGGCTTTCTTGACGCAATCTTTCTAATTCGTAAACTTCGGTTGTAAAACTTTTAATTGTGGTAATACCGCTTAAATTATTGGATAGACGACTATTTAATAAACCTACTTTTTCCCTAACATCGGCATAACGAGGGGCTAATAATTTTTAAAATGTAATCGATCCCCACAAAATAAATGGAATGGGTAACATGGCCATCCAAGCAGTTCCCGGTGTAACCACAAAAAAGATTGCACCAACGATAATAACGGTAGTCATCACCTGCAATATTTCGTTTGCACCTACATCTAGAAAATGTTCAAGTTGATTAATATCGTCATTTAAAATAGATAGGAGTAAGCCTGTGTTTCTTTCTTCAAAATAAGCTAGTTCTAACTCTTGTAAATGACCATAAGCATCCAATCTTAAATCGTGTTGAATATTTTGGGCTAAATTACGCCACAATCTTTCATAAGTGTACTGGAATAGTGATTCTAATCCCCAAACAATAATAGAGAGGAAAGATAATACAAGTAATTGAGAAAAAACATCTTTAATTCCTAACTTTCCGATAAAAGATTCTTGTTGGTTAACTACTACATCCACTGCCGCACCAATTAATATAGGGGGGGCTAAATCAAAGATTTTATTAATAATAGAACAGGTGACAGCCTGCCAAATAAGGGTATTGTAGGCTTTTCCGTACTGTAAAAGCCGTCCCATCGGATGTTTATTTTTTTTTGTGTTCTTAATTTGTGACATAATAAAGGACTCTTTATAAACTAAATATAACAGTGGGGTGAAATTGAAACACGAAGGAAGCATTTAGAATCAGTTTTTCGTCCTCTTATGTAATTGACTCAGAAATTAGCATTTTCTAAGGTTCGTAAGGTTTCATGTCTTCTACAAAGGGCATATCTTCTGGGGGTTGATAAGGAGGAAAATCATCATCGAAATCTGCTTCTGTTGGGGGTTGATAAGGAGGATTATTGTCAATTCCAGGCTGATTTTCTATAGTTTCATTGGGGTTAGCTGTTTCTACAGGTAAAATAATTTCTTGTGGTTTTTCGGGGGTGGTTATTTCTGCTGGAAGATTATTTTCTATGGGTTGATTATCAAGATTATTTTCTACAGGTATAATGATCTCTTGCTGTTGATTAAAACCATTATCATCAATAGTATTTGGTAATTCGTTATAGGGATCGAAGTTATTATATTCTTCAGTTGGATATGGTTTAAATTCATCAATTCTAGTGGTGTCCTCGGGTATTTCAGGGATTGATAAACCTGGAGGGGGAAGAGTCTCTAATTTTCGTTCAGCAGGATAAGGAAATAACGCTAAAAATTGCTCTTGTCTTTGCAGTTTAGATTCTGGTGCATAATTCCACAAACTATCATAAAAAAAGAAAGAAACCCCCAAACCATGTTGTTTGGCGGCTAAAACTTTTTCTTGGATGAACTCCATTTCAATTTGTCGATTTCTTAATCCAGTTAAAATACCAACACCTGTAGGAATTTTTTTAAGAGTCTCTTTTATTTCTGGCTTTTCTATTTGTCTAACAAAACTTTGTAAGTCTGGACGATAAACCTGTACAACTATTTCATCAACTAAATCCTGTTTTACCCAGTTAAACCAATCTTGCAAATGTCCTTGATAAGCAGTGTCATAAGGATTAGGAGAAACCGAAAAAATAGCATTAGATTTTTTGGACTTTATAGCTTTATTTAATTTAGAAACGTAAGCAGTTAACTTATCAGCGCGCCATTTTAACCAGGCCGGATCTTCTGGATTTGCAGGGGGGTCTTTTTCTGTTTCTTGCTTATATAAATTAACTGTATATTGGTCGTAACCTAACTCACTAGGTAAGCTTAAATGATCGTCAAATTGAATCCCATCAACATCGTATAAGTCCATTACTTCTAACACCAAAGAAGTAATAAATTGCTGTACTTCGGGACGGAATGGGTTCAACCATACTACCTCGCCGGCTGCGCTGATGGTGGTTTGCTTTCCATCTCGCTTGTGAGTCAACCATTGAGAGTGTTTTTTAGCTAATTCTGAACTGGGTGGTGCCATAAATCCAAACTCAAACCAGGGTAACACCAATAAACCCTTAGCGTGTGCTTTGTCGATTAAATCTGTCAAGGGATCTTGTCCTTGAAACCCCCGATGGACGAAGGGTTGTATTCCTTTTTTTTCGGCGATCGCACTGGGATAGAGTGCATAACCGGAATTCCACACCACCGGATACACTGTATTGAAATTGAGACGGGATAATTGAGCGATCGCTTCTTCTAGTTTGGGTTGATCCAGTAAGGTTTCTGTGTCGTTGGTGGTTAACCAAACCCCGCGAATTTCTGTTTTAGGAGGAGAAAAGGCGAAAATAGGATGACTAAGTAATAGAGTGCTGAAAAATGTAGCTAAAAATAGTTGTAAAAAGCGAGATTTTAAAAGCGATTGCCAACTTTGATCCAAAATATCCCATCTCATAATACAAAGAATCGAGTTTGAGTAAAAATCATTTTATAGTTTAGGAATCATGATAATGCAAATAACATAATTATTACAATTTAAGTTTGTTATTGCTATTCATGGCCAAATTGGACATTTAATTAACATATAGTTTAACCGATTCGCCGAAAGGTATTTCATCTAAGTTTAATCCTCCCGAAGTAATTACCCAAAGAGTGGGTAATAATGGTTCTTCTTCAGGAAAATCTCCATAACCATCGGTTAAGTAAACACAAACTCCTTCTAAGTTAGGATCTCGATTTTCTTCTACTTTTTCAAAGAAGGGAATAAAAGAGGTTCCTCCTCCTCCTTCCGGTTTAGGAATGTTTTGATCTAAGTTAATAGAATGGGGTCCGTAAACATCAGCATCCGCATAATATAATTCACATTTCACATGAGGATATGATCCCAAAATTCCAACAACTTCGCTTAAAAAAAATTTTAATTGTTGATCCCCAATAGAACCACTGCTATCCACACAAACAAAGACTTGTACTGATTCTCCTGCTACGGTATCTAAATATAAACCACGACCAACAAAACGGCGATCGTAACCTTGAAAATCATTAGGAGTTTGTACTAAATATCGCCATAAATAACTACGCCAATCGATTTGAGATTGAGATATTTCTTGTAATTGTCTGATAATTCCTGCTGGTAATTTTCCTTGATTACTTGTTCTTTGAATTACCGCTGCTTGTTGCATGGCGTTTTGCCAATGGGATTTTAATTCTTCTTTTTGTGATTGACTTAAACTATCAAATTGATTACTTTTTTCTTTTCCTTCCTGAGAATTTTGAGAATCTTCTGAACTATCTCCTTTAGAGTCTTCGGGAGCTTCGGATAATAAGTCGGGGTTAGTTAGTTCTAGATCATGAGCTTCTTGAAGTAATAAATCGTAGATTTCTTCAACACTCATTTTTTCCCATTCTGGTTTACGAAGTCCTCCTTCTGGTAATTCAAATGAATTTTCTTCCTTGTTTGACGCATTATTTTGTTCAACGATTAACCCATTAACGACAATATCCGCAGCAATATTCCATAAACGTCCTTCTCGATGTCCTCTTCTTATGGTATGAAGTAAAGCAGCATGGAGTAATTCATGTAACAATAATCCATCTTGTTGTGGTTGGGATAAAGATAATAAAAAATCGGGGTTAAAATAGACATCTTTTCCATCCGTCGCAGCAGTAGAAATAGAAGAAGATGGTCTATAGTTGGCAAACAAAGATAGAGTAGCAAAGAAAGGGGATTTCATGCGAACCCGAAGGCGAGAAGCACTGATTATTTTGTCGATGTTTTCAGTCATTTTAGTTAGGTTGAGTTTTGAATTTTATTACTAATTTTTAGGGAATTTTTAGTCTATCAATCATAGAATTACTATTTTCTATTCATCTTTTATTCAGGATTTAAAAAGCTCTTATTCATCTGAATTTCCTTCACGATATTTTAGTCTTTCTTTAGCAGTTAAACGAACTGTGTCATTAGGATCATTAACTAATTTTTCTAAGATACTGATAGGTGTATTCTGGTTGATAGCAACCCGTTTACGAATTTTTTGACTGTGATCAAGGGATAATTTTTCTAAGATATCAATAGATATATTGTGATGACGAGTAACAGAACAACGGACAGATTCATGAGCATGAGCGGCTAATTTTTCTAAGAGATTAATCGGTATCTTTTCATTACGAGCGACATTACAAACAACATTATTATCAGCATGAGAGGCTAATTTTTCTAGAAGACTAGCGGGAGTTTTTCCATTACGAGCAACATTATAAACAACCTTTTCATCGACATCATAGGCAAGCTTTTCTAAGATATTTACAGGTGTTTTTTCATCACTGGCAACGTTATAAACAACATTTTTATCCAGATCAAATGCTAGTTTTTCTAATATAGTAACAGGGGTTTTATCATGACGAACGACACCGCAACGAACATCTTTATGGGAATCTGTGGCTAGTTTTTCTAAGATATTGACAGATGTTTTATCATCACGAACGACACTATGACGAACATCATTGTTAGGATCATCCGCTAATTTTTCTAAGAGATTAATGGGTGTTTTTTTATTACGAACAATACTACAACGAACGTCTTTATCACTATCATTAGCTAATTTTTCTAAGAGGTGAATCGGTGTTTTTTCATTAACAGCTACACTACAACGAACTTGTTTATGAAAATCAGTGGCTAATTTTTCTAAGAGACTAATAGGTAGGTTTTGTTTGTTTACTAGCCAACAACGAATATGATAATTAGGAGATTGAGCTAATATTTTTAAAAGTTCAAGAGGAGTATTAGGATTTTCTGCCAACTTTTCCATTAATCTAATGTTATAAAATAATGGATTATCATCCTCTAGTAACCAAAAATCAATAATGGGATTATTGGCCAATTCTTGAGGAAGTTGACCACCAAAATGAATTAAAATTCCTGTTGGTGTACTGGGGTTACTAACAATACCTTTCAGAATATTATAATTATCATATCTTGCTAACTTAATTAAAGTTTCTGGATAACTATTAACATTTTCAGCAACCAAATGCGCCACCTCTGCAATATTAGCTAATTCCTCTAATCTTTCAGGGGAAGTGTCTTCATTGATTGCTTCTTGTTCGAGAAGAGACAAGTTTTTATTCATTAGATATCCTATTGTACTGTAGTGGCTAATTTCTCTAATAAACTCCCAGTAGCATTGGGATTAAAAGCTACATTACGACGAACAAACGCATCAGCATCGGTGGCTAATTTCTCTAATAAACTAATAGGACTACTCTCATTATAAGCGATACTACGACGAACAACTACATCAGCATCGGTGGCTAGTTTTTCTAATAAATTAACAGGAGTATTTGTATTAGAAGCGATGCTACGACGAACAAGTAAATCAGAATCGTTTGCTAACTTTTCTAATACACTAACAGGAGTATTTTTTCTATGAGCAACTTCAAGACGAACATGAACATCAGTATCGGTGGCTAACTTTTCTAATAAATTAATAGGAGTATTCTCACCAGAAGCAAGCTCACGACGAACATCTTTATGAGAATCAGTGGCTAATTTTTCCAATAAATTAACAGGAGTATTCACACTAGCAGCCACTTCTCGACGAACATTTACATCAGAATCTGTAGCAAATTTCTCTAATAAACTAACAGAAATTTTCTCATTAAAAGCAACACTGCAACGAACAGATACATCAGAATCCGTAGCTAATTTTTCTAATAAACTAACAGGAGTATTTTTATTAGAAACTACCTGACGACGCACATCTTTATGAGTATCACTGGCTAATTTTTCTAACAAATTAACAGGAATATTTCGACTAGAAGCCACCTGACGACGCACATCTTTATGAGCATCACTGGCTAGTTTCTCTAGTAAATTAATAGGCGTGTTGCCATTTGAGGCGACTTCACGACGAACTCGATAATCAAGAGACTGAATTAATATTTTTAATAAGTCAATAGGTGTATCAGGATTTCTAGCTAACTTGGCTGTTAATTGATTGTAAGAATATAAAGGATTATCATCTTCTAGTAACCAAAGATCAATGATGGGATTTTTAACTAATTCTTGAGGATATTCATCACCTAATTTGATTAAAATTTCTGTTGGTGTACTAGGATTACTAACAAGAGCTTTTAGAATATTATCACTGGCATTTTCTGCTAACTTTGTTAAAGTCTCTGGAGAACTATTAACATTTTCAGCAACTGAACTCGCCAATTCTGGAATATTAGCTAATTCCTCTAATCTTTCAGGGAAAGTGTTTTCGTCAATGGTTTCTTGTTGTACGGTCAAAAGGTTATTATTCATTTGAATTTTCCTTACGAGATTTTAGTTTTTTTTTGCAACCGAACTAACTAATTTCTGAGGGTCATTAGCTAATTTTTCTAATAATTTGATAGGCGTATTCTTATTACGAGCTACAGCACAGCGAATATTGTCAATGGGATCAGTTGCTAATTGTTCTAATAAATTAACAGGAGTATTGGGACTTTTAGCTACCTCAATACGAACATCATGATTAGAATCAGTGGCTAATTGTTCTAACAAACTAACAGGAGTATTGGGACTTTTAGCTACCTCCTGACGAACCTTCTTATCAGAATCAGTGGCTAATTGTTCTAATAAACTAACAGGAGTATTATCGTTTTCAGCTACCCCCTGACGAACCTTCTTATCAGAATCAGTGGCTAATTGTTCTAATAAACTAACAGGAGTATTATCGTTTTCAGCTACCCCCTGACGAACCTTCTTATCAGAATCAGTGGCTAATTGTTCTAATAAACTAATAGGAATCTTGGTATTTTTAGCTACCTCACTACGAACTAGATAGTCAGGAGATTGAGCTAATATTTTTAATAAGTTAATGGGAGTATTCGGATTTTTAGCTAACAATTCCGTTAATTTATTGCGCTCAAATAAAGGATTATTATCTTCTAGTAACCAAAGATCAATAATGGGATTGTTCGCTAGTTCTTGAGGAAATTTATCACCTAATTTAATTAAAATTTCTGTTGGTGTATTCGCATTGCTCACAATAGCTTTCAGAATATTTTCATTATCATGTGCTGCTAATTTTGTTAAAGTTTCTGGGGAAGTATTAATATTTTGAGCAACTAAATGAGCTAATTCTGGAATATTCGCTAACGTATCTAATCTTTTCGGTGAAGTATTTTCATTAGTTGCTTCGTTTTTTAGAACAGAAAAATTTTTATTCATAATTCCTTCAATATTGATCATGATTACTTCAAAGGCTTAATATTATTAAGCCCCCACAGACTTTGCTATTACGACACTCCTATTAATTCCTTATAGTCTTGGAAGAATTCCTTGAATTTAGGATCTTTTTGAATTAACTGGGCTAATTTTCCAAGCTGTTTTTTAGCCCTCATTTGACCAATTAAATCAGTTGCGTAGAGTTGTACCCATTCAGCAGTGGCTTTATCGGTTAACCAGCGAAACCCATTGTAAGCTTCGTTAATATTTTCTGCTCTCACAGTTAAACCAATGGTAGTGGCATAGCGCACAGAAGGTTCAGAAGAGAAAGTGATATTTTCACCATTTCCTGTTAATATTTCCCTGAGATTGGGCAAATTATCATATAAACTCACAAAAGCATTAAACTCGGCTGTGGCGGCTTCCCCCACTGCCGAGGTAATATCTAAGTTAACCTGGTAGAGAGAACTAGCCATTTCCCAAGAACGAGGGGAAGGCCAAGCAGGGTTTTGAGGGTCAAGATAGTGCAGTAAATTAGTTCGATAGGATAAAAAGGCGATAATTTGTTCATGAAAGCTATTTAATAACGCATAAGACTTAAAACTCTCAAAATCTACTTCTACATTCAGATGTAAAAAACGATTCGCCAAAGGAGAAGGCATAGCAAACACAGAAGCGCGATCTTCTTTGCGGTTTCCAGCCGCCCAGATAAACCAACCTTCCGGCACTCGGTAAGCCCCTACTTGTCTGTCCAAAATTAACTGTTGCGCTACCCCTTGCATTGCCGGAGGTGCCATATTAAGCTCATCTAAAAAGAGAATACCTTTCCCTTCTCTGGGTAAAAACTCGGGAGGATACCAAGTAGAAAGTCCTTGAGGAGAATTATCGCTTTCCGCAATAGCAACGGGTAAACCTCTCAAGTCTGTGGGAGCAAGCTGACTCAAACGTAAGTCAATAAATTCTAGTTGATTTTCCCTGGCAACTTGAGCAACAATACTGGACTTGCCAATACCAGGCGCACCCCAAATCATCGTACTGATAGGAAGATTATGGGTGACAAGGTTTTGTAGATAGGTTTTTAGGGCTGTAGGGGTCATTTGAAGGTTGCCTTAATGAGAAAATTTCTCTCTTGGTGAGTGTTCAGCAGACAAAAGTACGAAACAATAGTCAAGGAAAGAATGTGGCGTTTTCTAACAATCAATAACTATAGGAGCGAAGATTTTACTGAAATATTAAATATTCTGAGTTTTGACTTACTAATATTACCCTAACCCAGTTCGGTGCCATTTGAGGTAACACAACAGAAGTTTTTAACAATCATTAACCGTACTTATACTTAATATAAGTAAGTCTTTTGTAACAACCCTTCACAAACCGCAATAGAATTGTTAACATAGATTCATACATACAAAGGGCAAACGCCGAAAGGCAAAAAAACCCGACCATTTGAACCTAGAAAATTCAATAGGAATTATACCAAAATGACAACCACCTTACAACAACGCGAGAGCGTTTCTTTGTGGGAACAGTTTTGTCAGTGGGTGACCAGCACCA
>NZ_JARVCN010000011.1:0-51874 GCF_038442745.1 Crocosphaera sp. Alani8 | reverse complement strand
CAGGGAGGGGTGGGAAGTGTGGGGACTATTTTTCTCTGAATTTGTAATCTATGCAAATGAAAATCGCTATCAAGAAATATTTTCTAAAGCCAACTAATAACACTGTTGCCTGTTCCTCTTACTAACTGTGTAATTTATTTTGTGTAGTAACTTATAACAATATGACTCTTGAAAAATGGAAAATTCTTAACTCTAACTTTATCGTCGATAATCAATGGTGTCGGGTACGACAAGATAGAGTAAAGTTGTCTGACGGTACTATTATTGATGATTATTTTGTCAATGTTCGTCCAGAAATTGCTTTAGTTTTACCCATTACACCTAACAACGAAATTGTCTTTGTTCGTCAGTATCGTCATGGGGTTCAAGAAATTTTACTAGAGTTACCAGCAGGAACTTTTGACCCAGAAAGAGAGGATAGTTTGACCGCAGCTCGACGAGAACTAGAAGAGGAAACCGGCTACATTCCTCAAGAATTAGTCTTTATGAAGACCATTTATGATAATCCTGTGAAAGATGATAATAAAATTCACATCTTTTTAGGCTTAAATGTAGAAAAAAAAGGCACAGTAGAGTTAGATATTACAGAAGAAATTGAAGTTGTTTTAGTTCCTATTGAAGATGTTGTTAGTAAAATAATGTCAGGAGAAATTTGCGTCGCTGGTACTATTGCAACTATTTTTATGGGTTTAAAATATATCTCTCTTCGAGAATAAACACAGTTTAACAAGGAGTAAGCAGTTATAAATTATAAAAATTAATTACTAAAATGTCTCAAGAAATTTGGTTAGGAATTGATCCAGGACTAGCAATAGTTGGATGGGCAATTTTACAAGAACATAAGCAACAACTTCCTATCATCATCGATTACGGAACTATAGAAACCAATAAACGCTTATCTACTTCCCAAAGACTGATAGAAATAGAAGCAGATTTGAGAGAATTACTAACAGAATTTACTCCCCAAGGTATTGCCATCGAAATGCCCTTTTTTAATCGCACTATTAAAGCGGCAGGAGGGGTTATGCAAGCTCTGGGGGTGATTAATTTAGTTTGTTATCGAGAGGCTAAAATCGAGCCTATTTTTCTACACCAAGCTAGTTGGAAATGCCATTTAGGAGATGGAAAAGCCAATAAAAAAGAGGTTGCTCAGATGATTACAACTTTGTTTAATTTAGACCGATCGCCTATCGATGATAGCGTAGATGCGATCGCTATTGCCTACGCAGCATTATGTGGACTCAGAAACAATATTTAACTTGAGTTTGGTGTTATGAAGTGATTATTTTTATTAAAAACAATGTATTATATTTGTATTTTTAATAGCTAAAATTTCTCGTCAGCTTTTGAAAAATAGTAGCCTTTGATACAAAATGCCCAATAAAATGTTCCCATGCCCTGCAAAATTATTGCTAGTAATTCTCAATAAGCAACGAGACAATGGGACTTGTAGCCCATACTACTTTTTTGTGTTATTATGAATAATTGAGAGGTATGCTACTCTAACTGTATCTACAAAGCAGAGGTTACTGGTATAAAAAGTGGAAGTCTGAATAAACAGCAGCTTGACCTTGATAATTATGATAATAATCGATCACATTCCAAACAATGCCGTTGTTAATTTTAAACCGTTTGCCGGTCTTAGTAATGCGAATAGTAGAAAAATAAGAAAAACCTTTTTCTGTGGTTTCCCTTAACAAGCGGTTGCGCTCTTCTTGTTCTATAGCTTCTGCGGTTTTCCTAGAAGGAGTCTTGATAAACTCATCCCAAGTCAATTCCCAAACATCTAAAGCTTTGCGATTACCGTAGTTAAAAATAGGGTCTTGCTGAGTACCATGAGACACAACAATAAAGTCTGCTTCAAACAGTTGTTGTGATGCTTCTGCTGGGTTAATATTCCCACAATTTGCGCCAAAATGTTCAAATAAAGAGCAACCTAGCCAATGCTCAAAGCTATTGAGAATCAACTGACTTCTTTGGATAATCCCTTCTTGTTGCCAAGGAGAATAACTCATAATTTAAGGATTAACAAACACACCAATACCATTGTGAACCCTCGCTGCTGTTACAGGGGAGCGATCAATTAACTGTCCCCCTAAAACTAGACCGGTAGAACTTCCCCCGTCTAAGTTGAGTGCATCTGTTGCTCCCAGGCGTTGCATAATTTGAGCCATTTCGTCCAGACTGGCACCACTGCCTCCAACCCGAGTATGAACGGCCACTAACATGATAGTACCACGCTTTGTAACACCGATCGCACTACGAGACGCTTTTTGTTTTTGAAACCCTTTACTAAATTTTTCACTAACAGCGTTTAGAACAATTCTGCGGTTACTAATTAATAATGGTCCCGCGCCTAAAATATGGGACAACTGATTAAATTCTGTGGGGATAGTATTGCTTTGTAGGGTTATGGATGTTCCTGGAGATATCAAGCTAGGAGAAACAGCATTTTTACGAATGGTTAATAAATAGCCATTTCTAGGAATTGGATAAGATTGACTTTTAGCTCTTCCTGCTTGCTGTTGATAAGTAACTCGGTTGTTTTCAACAAAAATAATTGTTTCGTTGTCGCTTAGAGGGGTATAACTTTGACCCCACTGGGAAGTGTAACGAGATACTCCTGCTTGGATATAACCACTATTTAAGAAAGCGATGGGAATAGTGTTTCCTGATGTGGTGGTAATAGTTTCTCTTAAAGCCAAACGATTTACATAAACTTGACCTTTATCATTCCAACCGATAGCACCACGACCCAAAATAGGACTAGATAACCAATTATTATTTTGACGAATAGCACCGAGAGGAAGTTGATTGTTACGGTTAAAAAAGCCTCCATTAATAGCTGCGGCAGCCTGCCATTTTTGAGCAGTTGTTACTAAGGGTGCTGTTCCTGTCTGTCCATTAAAATTAGTTGTAATAGGTTTAAGGGAAATACGAGGCGATCGCTGATCAATTTCTAACCAATTGACAGGAAAAGTTTCTTGCTTTCTCCCACTATTAACCGTGACCAATTGTTGTCGCCAAATAATACCTGGAGTCCAAACAATTTCTTTAGGAACCATCCCATCAGCACGAACATCGATAACAATACGATTGGGGTTGGATAAACTAAAAACATTTAGTCCGTGTGCAGTAGGTAAGTTAACATGAACTTTGGTTAAATTTCCTGTATCTTCTAAAGAAAATAGAGAAGAATCTAGAGGATCAGAAACAGGACTACCTAAATCATCTTCATCTGTATTTATAGAAGATTTGGGAGAAAAAGAACCGCCATAATCAGATAATTTTGTTCGAGATGCTTTTCCCGAAATTATCACAACACCATGACCTTTTGCTTGACTAATTTGCCAAACCGTAGGACGGTCAACCTCAAGTACAATGCGTTTTCCCCAAGCTTGGTTCCCTTGACGAATATTGTTAATTTGCGCCAGAGGAAAATCTAATTTTAAAGTGTTACCATTAACTAGTAATTCACCTCCAGCTAACTGAATCAGTTCTGTGATGTCTAGATAGCGATAAGGAGCAATAAAGCGAGCTAAAATAGGTAAAGGTTGATTAGAATTAGTACCGAACCAGCGAACAGGTTGTAAACTAGGATCTTTGCTACTAAGTAACTCCAACCCCAATAAATTCATTGCCCCAATATCATTAATTCCGATACGAGTTTTATCCCCTTGTTGCCATTGAGTCCAAGGTATTTTATAGGTTTTGCCATTGAGAGTAATTTCCTGTCCTTGCTGGATGGAATCAGACGCTTCAACGGACGGAATAGTTGGGGAAATAGTGAGATTTGCTGCTTGTTTTGGCTTTGGATTACCGACAAAAAGATACACTAATAAGGTAGTTGCCAAAGAAACAGAAAAAAGACTCAAGGGATACCAGGGAAGCTTTGTCACTCGTCACACCTCGTTAATAAATTGGCAATATTGTACCATAAGCTTTGCTGATGATAAACGAGTAATATAGCAGTTCCTAATACTTGTGTCCTTTGGTTTTAGCAGTGTACAACCGGAGTTCGGTTTTAGGAGTTTGGATTGGAATCTTTTTTGACGAGAGAATAAGGGTTAAACTTTAGCTAATTTATGGATACTGGGGACAGAAAATTTGGTGCTTTCTTCTAATAGATACTCAAGAAAAGCTTTAGTAATAACAGATAATTGCTTACCCCCTAAATAAGCTACATACCAACGACGTTGAATGGGAAAATGTTCCACATCCAATACAGTTAGTTCGCTATCGATACCTTCAGAAATTAAGGTATGTTGAGAAAGAACAGAAATTCCCAAACCTCCAGCAATAGCTTGTTTAATCGCTTCGTTGCTACCTAATTCTAATCTGACGTGAACAGAAACTTTGTGTTTTTCAAAAAGATTTTGTACAGCTCTTCTAGTTCCTGAACCGTGTTCTCTCATGATAAAAGGTTCTCCTTCCAAAGCATTAATAGAAATGTTGCTTTGACCGGCTAACGGATGATTTTTTAGAGCAACCACAACCAAAGGATTATCTAGAAAAGGTTGAGTACATAAATCTAAACCTTCCGGGGGATTACTAACAATGTAAAGATCGTCTTCGTTCTCCAACATTCTACGCTGAATTTGTTGGTGATTGGTTACTTTTAGGGACACTTCTATACCTGGATATTGTTGGCAAAAAGAGCCTAAAATACGAGGAATAAAATATTTAGCTGTGGTTATAACTCCTAAGCGTAATTGTCCTTGCTTAGTGCCTTTGAGATCGGCTACTTTCATCTCAAAATTATCTAATCTCTCAAAAATCTCTTGGCAAGTTTTCAATAATTCTTGTCCTGCTTCGGTGAGATAAAGACGTTTACCGATTTGCTCAAATAGCGGTAGACCGATGGTTTTAGTTAGTTGTTTAATTTGGCTGGAAACTGTGGGTTGAGTGATAAATAACTCTTCGGCTGCACGGGTAAAACTGCCATGACGTGCTGTGGCTTCAAAGACCTTTAATTGATGTAAGGTGGCTTGTATCAATGGGAATGCCCTCTGCTGAGCGATGTGAGTGGTAATAGAATGCCAAAAATTGTACGGTTAGGGGACGTTTTGTTTTCTGCTATCTCATCATAGACTAGATTCGATAGTAAATCAACTTTAGGTTGAAATAAATCTATTGTCAAAACTTAACAATGTTGTAACATAAACAACTGTTTTTTGATCTAAATCGTTGTAATCTCACTCAAGATGTGTACCCCTAGTAATAAATACTTATGGCTAACTTGAACCGAGAAACTTGTTCCGTATGTGGTGTGAAAATTGTTGGAGAGGATACAGTGATTTTTTCGTCGGGACCTGTGGGAACCCGCGGCCGTTTGTGGGCGAGAGTCTGTAGCTATGCCAAAAAAACTGGATGTATCAATCAGGATCATCAAGCCATTGGGGAAGTTCATGAAAACGACTACTATAATCCCTTAAAGTAGCAGATTTTTGGGTTTACTTAAAATAGGCCAATGTTACCCCGGAACCCCCTTCTTTTTGGGGGGCTAACTCAAACTTACCTATTTGGGGATGATGCTTCAAAAACTCGTGAACCCCTTGACGTAATTTTCCTGTTCCCTTGCCGTGAATAATCCATAGTACCCCGGAGTCGGTAGCTTGGGCAATGGCATTTTCTAAGTCGGCCTCAGCCTCAGCTACGCGATTACCCCGAATATCGATGGTGTTACGAGATGTGCGTATAGTCGGTACATCTTTGGGTTTACTGGGTTGTGGTGATGGAGTCGTAACGGGTTGTTTTTTCTCCTTAACTTTGGTTTCTACCTTTTGACCATCCAGCGATTCAATGTCACCGAAAGAAACGGTCATTTTCATCAAACCAAACCGTACCATAACCTCTTCATCCTCCGCAGAAACGTCCAACACCTCCGCGGTTTGTCCCAAGTTAGAGAGGCGAATTTTCTCCCCTACTTGGGGCTGATAAATAACTTCTGGTTTCTCTTTTCTCGGTGACTGACGCTGACTAATACTAGTAATAGCTACTGTTGCTCTTTGAGCATTTTGGCTGCTTTTTTTGCCTTGTTGTAGGTTACGAATTACTCTAGCGATCTCTTCTTTAGCATCGGCGATCGCTTTTTGTACTTCTAATTCTTGATACCGTTTTAAATCCTGTTCCCTTTGTTGTAAAGCAGTGGCTTTTTCAGTTACTTCTGTGTAAAACTTCTCCGTTTCTTGCAGTAATTTTTGTGCTTCTTGAGCCTTTTCTTCCTGTTGTCTGCGCTGCGCTTCTAAGCCGGCGATAACATCGTTAACATCTTGAGACAAACCCCCGATCCGATTTTTGGCCTCATCAATAATGTCTAAATCTAACCCCAGACGTTGAGCAATACTGAGGGCATTAGACCGCCCTGGAATGCCCCACAGCAGCCGATAAGTGGGAGAAAGGGTGCGATCGTCGAATTCCACCGAAGCGTTCTCAAAGCGAGGATCTTCGTATTTGAGGGCTTTTAGTTCTCCGTAGTGGGT
The DNA here is from genome assembly GCF_038442745.1 of Crocosphaera sp. Alani8. NCBI lineage: Bacteria > Bacillati > Cyanobacteriota > Cyanophyceae > Chroococcales > Aphanothecaceae > Crocosphaera > Crocosphaera sp. Alani8. The sequence goes on along the minus strand of NZ_JARVCN010000011.1, from coordinate 45,392 downwards.
TGTGGCAACGGTTAACCTGGCGTGATCCGCTAGATGGTGTAACAAGGCGATAGCCAATGCGCTACCTTCTGCGGGATCGGTTCCTGCACCCACTTCGTCGAGGAGAATAAGACTGGGGGAAGTGGGGGGGGTTTCAGATGTTGTTTCTGTTTCCTGTTCTAATGCTTCTAAAATACGAACAATACGACGAACATGACCAGAAAAAGTGGACAAATTCTGTTCGATGGACTGTTCATCCCCAATGTCTGCCAAAATCTTCTCGAACCAAGGTAGTTCTACTGGTTCTTTGGCCGGGACAAACAAGCCAACTTTAGCCATTAAAGTGGCTAAACCAAGGGTTTTCAGGGTGACGGTTTTACCTCCAGTGTTAGGACCAGTAATGGCAATAACGCGAATATCTGGGTTAATCTGCACGTTAATAGGAATAACCGGTGATCCCTGCTCGTGTTTTTGTTGCCAAATTAACAACGGATGGTGTAACTGTCTGAGGGTAATGGTTTCTTTGTCTTCGATAAACCGAGGGGGGTTTGCTCCTAACCAGAAACTATAACGGGCCCTAGCTGTGGCTAAATCTAAAACGGTGGCGATAGCTAGTAAATATTCTAGGTCTTCGGCTAGTTCGGCTACTTTTTCCGTTAACTGCCGTAGGATGGCTTCTTCTTCTCTTTCTTCCTGTCGCAAGTATTGACGGCGTTTGTTACCCATTTGCACAACAGAGTTAGGCTCGATATAGAACGTTCCCCCTGTGCCGGAAGTATCGTGAATAATGCCTTGAATCTGTTCTTTTTGTCCTGCTTTAACAGGAAGTACAAAGCGATCGCTCCTTTGGGTGATCACCGGTTCTTGAATGGCACCAGATTTTTGTTGGATAATATTCTGCAGTTTCTGATAGATGCGATCCCTAACTTCTTTAAGGTTGTGACGAATTCCTTCTAATTTAGAACTAGCGCGATCGGTCACTTTCCCCGCGTCGTCGATGCAGTGATGAATGGCTTTTTCTAAATCTGGGTAGGTACGAATATCAGTAACTAATTCTTTTAAAACGGGTAATTCTTCGCAATCATCAATAACACGTCTCAACCGTCGCATTCCTGCTAAAGTGGTGGCAATGTTAAGTAGTTCTTGTCCTGAAAGAATACCCTTCAGAGTAGCTCTTTTCAGGGAATCTCCCACATCGCTAACCCCTTCAAATGTCCATTTGATCTCTAGATTTTGTTCTAGTCCATAAATTTCCTTGGTTTGCCCTAGTAGTTCTTTACTTTCTTCTAAACTAGTAGGAATGGGTAAATTCCGAGCTGCCACTGCTCCCATTTTTGTCGCAGTAAATGTGGCTAGATGTTGACAAAGGCGATGCCATTCTAATAGGTTTAAAGTTTCGTTGTAAATCACTTTTTATTGTTTTAAAAGACTCATAGAATTTATGAGTTGTTTTTAATTCTAATGCTAATAGAATTCATAGAGATTCGTCAACAGATCCTATAAAAATCTAAAAATGTATTATCTTTTTATCCCGTCTATTCCAAAAGAGTTTTAACCCTTCCATTAGGAATTAAAACCAAGCGAATTGTTTGACTGCTAGATGCTTCTAAAGGGGAGACAAACTCAGATCCGGGGTTAGGAAAAGGTATTCGAGAAAAATAAATAGCTGCTGAACGGCCTAGGGGAATAGTTTGCTTTAAAGAACCATCTTCCTGAAGAATTAAACGATATTCTAAAGTTTGCTCTAAATCTTCGGGGGGTTGCCATCGTTGCTGAAAATACTGACGCACTTGAGCTACTTGAGGAATGGCATCGAGGAGGGTGGTTTCTGGGGGAGGTTTAGGGGTAACTTTCGCTTCTGGGGATAATAACTCATCGGGAATGGTGAGTTGATCTCGGTTTCTAGTTGATAGAGATGGTAAGGAAGGAGTAGTTCCGGTGTTGGAAGCTTTGGCCTGTAAAGTTGGCGGCGCAGGTAAAGTGGGGTTTTGAATCAGTTGCTCGACCCTTTCTGGGGGTAAACCAGGCATAACGATGGGGGTTTCTCCGTTAGGCAGAAGATGCTGGGGAACCTGCTCAACAGTCACCGACGTATTAGAAGGGTTGGTATTGGGTTTTGGCGGCGCAGGAGGGGCTGCTGGTGGTGGTGGCAGCACCCTTAAAGGAGCTGCTTGGATAGCAACAGTGGCATTTCGAGGGGGAGGGGTTCCTTGCCCAATTTGTCCGGGGGGAGGCAAGGGATCACGATTAGCCAATTGGGGGGCTAAAGAAGGAGCAGGAAGGGGTGTTTTTGGGGGGGGTGGTACAGGGGGTGATACATCCAGGAAAGACAGGGGATTGTCGGAAATTTCTGAGTCTTCCTCCGATGGAGTACCGGTTGAGGTAACTTGTCTCAACCATTCAACCCCTACGGTGGGGATTAAAATAGCCAAAACCGCTACTGTCCCTGCTACCATCCAAACTCCCACACTTTTCTTTAGGGGGGTGGTTTTGCTATCGGTTAGGGTAACAATCGTGTCGTCGTAACTGTCTAGAGCATTGACTAGATCTAAAAGTTGGGAAACACTCAAAATAACCGATCCACGGGACGCTTGAGAGGCTAAGGAACCGAAGGTTAAACGGTGGTTGAGTAAGCCTTGAGGGGATAGGGAAGGGGGGATTGTCCTATCTGTTTTCCTTACTGGTGATTGAGTCTGGGGTGTTGGTTGAGCTTCTCCAGTTTGCCAATAGGAGGCAGTTTGATGGAGGAAATTTTTAACATAGGTTTGAACAACGTTCCGTAATAATTCCAGTTGATTGCGATCGCCTTTAACCGTAACCTGATCTTCTTCTAGGAGACGAGGATCGTCAAATTCTAGCTCAAATTCGATACTATCTAAAGAGACTAATTCTCCCCAACGAGACAATGGAGGCCGTTTATCCCATAGTTTTAGGGTGCAAGTGGGGGGAGTATAGACTTGTAAAGGGGTGTTATTAAATAGCATCGTATTTTGACCAAATAATCATAATTTATCAAGATTTATAATCGAGCAAAGCTAACCACAAGCGATCGTAACCACGGTCCCCACTGTAAAATAATAAATCTATTAATAATTTTGATGCCAGTTTAACTTGTTGATCGGGGGAGAGTTTTGAGTTGTCTGGGTTGTTGCCGTAGAAATTTTGAAAATTGTTTAAATAGTTTCCTAATAAGGTGGTTTGTGCGGGATTTTTATTTTGCGCCGTTACTTGTTCTAAAAGAGTGACAGCACGGCGAATCAATTCTTGATGCCGTTGGTTGACATAACAGATAACAAGAATCAGCGATCGCAGTTGTTCCACGTTAAAGCTATGGATAGGGTTTTGATCGGTTGTTTTGTTTCGATTTGACCACAGTTGCGCTTTTTCCACCAAACTTGTACTGATGTCTAGGTCGAGGGTTGCTTGTAGCAGCATATCTGCATCGACACCAATCAAGGCCTCACTGGCTAACAGCACTAAATCTAGATGGGTTTGCATCTGATAAAGTTGCTCTGGGGTTGGTGGGTTAGTTAGGGGTATATCGCCCCAAGTAGGAACTGAGATGGACATCTTAACCACTGTAGACAGACGGGTGAGAGATTTTTGTACTTAATATAGCAATCTTTGTGGGGTGTTAGAAACAAATGTTCAACACTTAGTCCTTAACCTTAATCAAATAGCCACAATTGTGTTCCCCTTCATTAATCCAGTGGGTTCGTTCTATAGTGCAGTCTGGCAAAATTTCTGCAAACATTTCCAACTCATGACCGCATACTGTGGGGTAGGATTCAGCTACTTCAGAAATGGCACAATGATGCTCAGCCAAGAGATAGCCATCTTCTTGACTATCTGAGTCATTTTTTCCTTTTGCATTGTGTATTTCAGCCATGTAACCTTCTTCCTGTCGCAGTTTAACCAACTTATCCACCCTCTCTTTCAAAGACCCCTTACCGATGCGTCGGCGATATTCGTCTGCTTTGCGTTCCCATTGCTTGCGCAAAACCTCTTTTACCTGAGTTTCCCCCACTGTCTCCATTAGGGTTTCCAAAAAAGATATGGCGAACTCTCCATATTGGTTAGGAAAACGGTCCCGTCCCCTTCTACTGAGAGAATAAATGTATTGAGGTCGCCCCAAACCCCCCTGTAGAGGACGATGTTTGAGTAGACCTTCTGCTTCTAGGTCTTTTAGATGACGACGGGTAGCTTGGGGGGTGATGTCTAGGGTGTCTGCCAGTTCGTGGGCTGTGGCTTTACCCTGTTTCAGTAAATACTGCAAGATGTCGTCTTTTGTGGAAGGGGGCTGTATGGTAGTCATTTTTTAAATTTATAAGTCAAATATATTGCGAATGTAACGGTTGGGCTTAAGAAAAGGTTACACAAAATTTGAGAATAATGTGACTTTGACAACAATTCTGTTGTTAATCTATTGTAAGCTATAATAAAGAAACATAAATGTTGTTTTATTAACTCGATCCAGGAGACACAGGTTTGTGGGGTTTACGACTCATTCCCTGCCAAACTATCATCTTTAAATCACTTAAAATCCCTTAACACTGGGGACAAACCTTGAATTGAAAAGGAGAACACAAAATCTAATGAGCGCAACCACGGTCAAAAACCTAGTCAACCAACCTTACAAATACGGCTTTGTTACTGACATTGAAACCGATACCATTCCTCGGGGTTTAAATGAAGATTTAATTCGTCTTATTTCTGCTAAAAAGAACGAACCAGAGTTTATGCTGGAGTTTCGTCTCAAGGCCTACGAACAATGGTTAAAAATGACCGAACCTACCTGGCCTCACGTCCACTATCCAAAAATTGACTATCAAGATATTATCTACTATTCTGCACCAAAACAAAAGAAAGAAAAGTTAAAAAATTTAGACGAAGTTGACCCTGCTTTACTAGAAACTTTTGAAAAACTGGGCATTCCTCTCTCTGAACAAAAACGTCTCAGTAATGTGGCGGTAGACGCTATTTTTGATAGTGTATCCGTAGCCACCACTTTTAAGGAAAAATTAGCGGAAGAAGGGGTCATTTTCTGTTCCCTTTCTGAAGCATTAGAAGAACATCCCGAGTTAGTTAGAAAATATCTTGGCAGCGTAGTTCCTGTTGCTGATAACTTTTTTGCGGCTCTAAATTCTGCGGTGTTTAGCGATGGTTCTTTTGTGTTTATTCCCAAAGGAGTAAAATGTCCTATGGAACTATCAACTTATTTCCGCATTAATACAGGGGATACAGGACAATTTGAACGTACTTTAATTGTGGCAGAAGAAGGGGCATCCGTCAGCTATTTAGAAGGATGTACCGCCCCCATGTACGATAGTAATCAACTCCATGCTGCAGTAGTAGAATTAGTTGCTTTAGATAACGCCGATATTAAATATTCTACGGTGCAGAATTGGTACGCCGGAGATGAAAAGGGTAAAGGCGGAATTTATAACTTTGTGACCAAAAGAGGACTCTGTAAAGGGGTTAACTCCAAAATTTCTTGGACTCAGGTAGAAACCGGTTCTGCTATTACTTGGAAATATCCTAGTTGTGTATTGGTGGGAGATAATTCTGTTGGGGAATTTTACTCCATTGCTTTAACCAATAATATGCAACAAGCAGACACCGGTACGAAGATGATTCATATTGGGAAAAACACCCGCAGCATTATTATTTCTAAAGGAATTTCTGCCGGAAAATCTAAAAATAGTTACCGCGGTTTGGTGCAAATGGGACCCAAAGCTAAAGGGGCAAGAAATTACTCTCAATGTGACTCTATGTTGATTGGAGATAATGCAGAAGCTAATACATTCCCTTACATTCAGGTTAGCAATAACGCAGCCAAAGTCGAACACGAAGCATCCACTTCTAAGATAGGAGAAGACCAGCTTTTCTATTTTGCTCAGAGAGGTATTTCTGAGGAAGATGCTATCTCCATGTTGGTTAGTGGTTTCTGTAAAGATGTCTTGAGTGCGTTACCGATGGAATTTGCTTCTGAAGCCGATAAATTATTGAGTTTGAAGTTAGAAGGAACCATTGGATAAACTATCATCGGTTATCTATTATCAGTCATCGTATTCAAACAACGATGGCTGATATTTATTGACAATTAACAATCAAAAAAAACATGAGTGACGTAATCTTATCCGTTAAAAATTTGACCGCTAACGTAGAAGGAACCCCTATTTTAAAAGGAGTTAACCTAGAAATAAAAGCGGGTGAAATTCACGCTATCATGGGTAGAAATGGCTCAGGAAAAAGCACCTTATCCAAAATTTTAGCAGGACACCCGGACTACGAAATTACTGGGGGAGAAGTGCTTTATAAGGGGGAAGATATTTTAGAAAAAAGCCCCGATGAAAGAGCCTTAGAAGGAATCTTTTTAGCCTTTCAATACCCTTTAGAAATACCTGGGGTAAGTAACTTAGATTTCTTGAGAGTAGCTTATAATGCTCGTCGCAAACATCTTGGTTTAGAGGAAATCGATACTTTTGATTTTGAAGATTTGGTAGAGGGAAAATTAGAAGTTGTCAAAATGAATTCAGCATTCTTAGAAAGAAGCTTAAACGAAGGATTTTCTGGGGGTGAAAAGAAGCGTAATGAAATCCTACAAATGGCTTTACTAGAACCAACATTAGGCATTTTAGACGAGATCGATTCGGGGTTAGATATTGACGCTTTAAGAATCGTCTCCAACGGTGTTAATCAGTTAGCAACCCCTGATAATGCTTTCTTATTAATTACCCACTATCAACGCTTGTTAAACTACATCGAACCCCATCACATTCATGTTATGTACGATGGACAAATTGTTATTAGTGGAGGTAAAGAATTAGCCCTAGAATTAGAAGAATCAGGGTACGATTTCATCGAAGAAAAATTAATTGCGAAAGCGTAAATTATGAGGTATTTCTAGGGGCAAGTTAAAATTTTCCCCTAGATGACTAAATTCAAAAACTTTAGAAAACTAGCTGGAATTCAACAAAAAGTAGAGTAGCTTTTCCAGTCCAAGGAATGGCTAAATTTTGTACAGAGGGAGGGAGACTAGCTAAGGTTTTTATTTCTGGATAAGATAAAAATAGTTGTAATCGATATTTTCCACTTTTAAGATTTCGAAAATAAAAAAACCCTCCTGCTTCATTATAGAATTTGAATTGCAGTTGACAAAAACTCATAACTCTTGGAGTCTGGAAAAAACCTCTAGAAAGAAAGCTTTCATAAGAGAAAAACTCCCTTTCTCCAAGGGAAACTAAATAATAAGGCTTTCCTTTTACTCGCGGTCGCAACATATCACTATCCCCTTCAATTATTCTGTTATTAGAATCAATACAATTGGGAAACATCAGAGAATCAACTCGAGGAAAATAAAGACAAGTTGAAGTCTTATTTGTTACCCCAATACCAAGAATTACAGGAATTGATCTTCCTGGTAAGATCGGAATTTTAATAATTGATTGAATTTCAGTTTCAAAGCGAACCCCATTAATTTCAACGGGATTACTCCGATTGAGAGAAATTTCAAAATTGTCATTCATCAACTGGTAACTGATAACTGGTAACTGCTAACTGCTAACTCCTAACTGATAACTGATAGATAAAAGTTGTTCAGCTAAACCACATTCGGCGTAAACTATATAATTGAAACAATCGGAAGGAGTTGGCCCGTGGAACGCACATTTATCATGATCAAACCCGATGGGGTACAACGGGGACTGGTGGGTGAGGTTATTGGTCGTTTTGAAGCCAAAGGGTTTACCTTAGTAGGACTAAAATTCCTCTCAGTGTCTAGAGAATTAGCGGAAGAACACTACGATGTACACAAAGAACGTCCTTTCTTCGGGAGTTTAGTGGATTTTATCTGTTCCTCTCCCGTGGTTGCTATGGTGTGGGAAGGAGAAGGAGTGGTGACTTCTGCACGGAAATTAATTGGCCCAACTAACCCCCTATCTGCCGAACCTGGAACCATTCGAGGAGATTTTGGTGTTGATGTGGGACGAAACCTAATTCATGGTTCTGACGCTATCGAAACTGCCCAAAAAGAGATTAATCTTTGGTTCACCGAAAAAGAGTTAGTTGGTTGGGAACCCACCGCTAAAACTTGGTTATACGAATAATCCCTAATCTAACAAGTTTGTTTAGGTGCGTCAAAAACGCACCTTTTTTTAGTCTCGTTCCCATACCATTTAACTCACATCTTGCTTCTATCACCTAGATAACCCTGGAATAAATTGTTAAAACAAGGGAATCATTTTGTGATTTATCCCATCAAAATAACATTATCAATGACATGAATCACTCCATTATCTGCTTCAATATCAGCAGCAATTACGGTAGCATTTTTCACTTCAAAACCATCGGAACAATCGATAGAAATGGGAGAACCTTCCAAAGAAATAACAGAATTTACTTTAGCTAAATCTGCTTTCATCAATTTACCTGCAACCACATGATAGGTTAAAATACGGGCTAGTTGAGGCACATTCTGGACTAAGGTTTGAATGGTTCCTGGTGGTAGTTTAGCAAAAGCAGCATCGTTGGGGGCAAAAACAGTAAATGGTCCATTTCCTTTTAAAGCATCTACTAAACTAGCTGTTTTAACGGCAGTTACTAAGGTTTCAAAACCTTCTGTATTTACAGCAATATCAACAATATCAGGCATATTTTTTAGGTTATTTTGATGTTCCTTTTCATTGATTATAAACCAAAAATGACCCTATCCTATTAGGTTTAAACTCTAAATTCAGCAGCACTGTAAAAATAATTCAAGAGAACACAGCTATGATAAACTAAAATCGTACTCTTTTAGTTTTTTGTGGATGTTTTCTAAAGAAAATCTTTTTGCTATTTCTTTATTCCCCTATTTAGGTTTTTTATGGTTTCTCACCCGTTCTAAAGAAACCCCTCGTTTAGCTTTGATTGGTTTTTATGTTTTACTAGTTTTTGTTGCGGTGACTATTCCTGCTGGAATTTATGCTAAAGTCCACTATGGGGAGGAGTTAGCTAATGTTGACTGGTTACATGGTAGCGCAGAATCTTTTTTAAGCATATCTAATATTTTGGTTGTTTTGGGGTTTCGCCAAGGAGTTATAGAATACGAGAAAAAACGACAAATAAAACAAACAGATGACTAACAAAATTTGATATTTATTCTACTAAAAATAACTGAAATAGTCAAAGTTACTACAATATTGTTTTGTTTCTACTACTAAACACATCATTATTTATAAATTTATTTTTATCGATACTAAATCAAAACAGTAAAAACTATGCAATGTTTTCCTATTCCATCTTTTTTTGAATCAGAAAAAGTAGATCAATTTTGGAGAGTGCCTTATCAAAAGCGAGCAGAAGAAGCTAAAGAATGGGGTCAAAAATATAAAATATTGCCTTCAAGAGAAGATAAAACTAAAACAATTTTACTCTTAATAGATGTACAAAATACCTTCTGTTTACCCGATTTTGAATTATTTGTTGCTGGAAAATCAGGAAATGGTGCAGTAGAAGATAATATACGTTTGTGTCGATTTATCTATAGAAATTTAGGCAACATTACTACCATCGCAGCCACAATGGATACCCACAAAGCGATGCAAATTTTTCACCCTATTTTTTGGATGGATAAACAAGGAAATCATCCCCAAGCTGGTATTACAATGATTTCTTATGAGGATGTGAAACAAGGAAGATGGAAAGTAAATCCAAATATTGCTAATAACTTCAATATTTCTGTAGAAAAATTGGAAAATCATGCCTTACATTACGTTAAAAAGTTAACAGAAGATAGTAAATATCCCCTCACCATTTGGCCTTATCATTCTATGTTAGGTGGTATTGGCCATGGGTTAGTTTCCTCCGTGGAAGAAGCGTTATTTTTTCATAGTATAGTTCGCAGTAATCAAACACAATTCGAGTTGAAAGGAGATAACCCTTTAACAGAAAATTATTCTGTTTTAAGTCCCGAAGTCTTAAAAAACAGTCAAGGGGAAAAAATAGCGCAAAAAAATACTCAATTTTTGAATAAATTACTTTCTTTTGATAAAATCATAGTCGCAGGTCAAGCAAAAAGCCATTGTGTTGCCTGGACTGTTGAAGATTTACTAACAGAAATTCAACGAAAAGACCCTAGCTTAGCCAAAAAAGTTTATCTGCTTGAAGATTGTACTTCTCCTGTGGTGATTCCCGGTATCATCGACTTCACAGAACAAGCAGAGGTAACCTTTCAACGCTTTTCTGAAGCAGGAATGCACATTATTAACTCCACCAATGATACTATATTTAATCACCTCCCGTAATATGGGTCAATCATTTGCTATGCTTGGTATCAGGAGTGAACGATGATTGCTCTATCTTAAAATCGAGTAATTCTAAAAAAGAGTTAATTATGAACAAAGTCAAAACCTTAGCCGCAAAACTATCTAAACGCTTTATGGCAACTTTAGCTTTATCTGGGTGTTTAATAACTGGTGTGCAAACCCTGTCTGTAGCGAATGGTAATCCAGGATTAGTTATTTTTAGTGGAGTTGAGAATCGCAGCGATATACTAGACTATAAACTAGATTTCAATGGACGACCCAGATTTTATGGGGAACGCATGAGACTGCGAATCTCAAAGAAGAAATTAACCCAAGGGGTGAGTAAGTTTTTTGTTTCATATCTCCAAGATCCCGAGTTCGATGGTAAATTTAATACCAGTTCTGTAGAAGTCCGAGTGGATGGTGAGTCTCTTCCTTTAAGAGAAGTTTACTGGGATAAAGAAAGTCGTGTCATAGAAATTGATTTAGAAGAACCCCTCGAAGCAGGAAATGGTGCTGAAATTGTCTTTTCTAACGTCAAAAATCCCAGTTCTGGTACTTATTACTTCATTGGAGATGTTTTAACCTCGGGACAAATTCCTTTACGGGTTTATGTTGGTACATGGATTGTTTCTTTTTCTCGTACTTAGAACTTATTTTATGGAACTCCCCCAAGTTAAAACACTTGGGGTATTTTTCTCTAACTCACATCTTGCACCTTCGATAAAACTGGCTAGTTTGTTAGCTATCATCTACTGTTAGTAAGATTAAACAAATGCTGAACGCTGTGCGATAGCGCCGGAACGGAGTGAGGAACTGCTGACTAACTTAAGTTTTTCTATATTAAATGCTATTATAATTTCACTGTTCATATCCATGTCAAAAAAAATTCCTCTTTGGTTATGGTGCTTGCTATTAGTATTGACAACAACAGCAACTGTCCAATACTTTCAATATGCAATGATGGCATTAAGTGTTTTTGTCTTGGCATATTCAACAAAGGGAATGCGGAAAAAGCAGAATAAGTCTCACTGAGTACAAAGTATTAAGATTTCTGAAAAATGCGGTTTCCTCTGTTCAGTTTTTCCACCCTGTTAACGGGGACACTATTGATTAGCTGTGGTAACTCTCTTTTAATCACACCGGAAATACCCACAGGAGGACTCAATAGTAAGACTCCCGAAGAATACCCAAGTTATAGCGGAGACGGTCGTTATTTGGCTTTTGCGTCGGAACGCAAAGGACACCGAGACATATATCTCTACGATTTAGAAGAAAAACGTCTTGTCTCTCTACCCAATCTTAACCGTAAAAATTCTAGTCAAGATCAACCTGCATTAAATGCAGATGGACGCTACTTAGTCTATGTTTCCACAGAACGGGGTAGAGCAGATGTTATGATTTACGATCGCAATAAGCAACGGTCTACTTTACTCACTGCTAATGTTCGGGGTTCTGTCAGACAACCGACTATTACGGGAGATGGTTCACAAGTGGCCTTTCAAACTAGTCAACTAGGAGAATGGAATATTGCCATCGTGGATTATCAAACAAGTCCCTAACTATTACTTTCTTTTAACCATTGATTAACATCACCGGCAAAGTCTTCGTAACGACGAAGGGAAGTCACTTTAACATTAACATATTGTCCCATCGCTTTCATAATGGGTAAGGTAAAAATAATCTGGTCAACGGTATCAGGAGAATCTACATTAACAATAGCAATAACCCGTCTTTCTCCAACACATTTCCACAAGTCCACTATGATACCAGCTTTTTTAGCATTCAAGGCTGCTTCTGCTTCCTTTGACCAAATAGAAAACAAATCAGTTTGCGTCATTGTTGGGCCATATTCTACCAAGAAGTCAAGAAGATAAAGCATTTTTTTCCTCGTTATCCATAACTTTCAAGAATAAATTTTGACAATTTTGTTCCTGACTCATAAAAGCAATAAATATGGCAAGATAATACAGTGAACAACAGAGTAGTGGTGACCAATGAATAGTATCCCCGATACAACAAGATTAACTGCTTTAGAAGAATTATTGACCAAACAATTAAATACATCTGGTTTATATTCTATTCCTTTATGGGTTAATTGTTTTCTAGGGGAGGTTTTACTGATTTTAGTGGAACCTTCCCATAATTGTTTTCTTAATTTACAAAAAACTCAATCTTTTTTGTATAAAGTTCTTAAACAAGAGCATTTACATCAAGCTTATTATGTCGAAATATATTACTTAGTTAATGATCAGTATTGTTTCTTAGAATTAGATAATCAACCACATTTGTTAGATATTTTAGCCAGGAAAATCTTTAATCGAGATAATAATATTTTTATTGCTCAACATACAGATTCAGCTTGTAACTGGTATCAACGGGTTATTCACTCTTTAAGTAACAATTTCAAATCAAATCAATCATTATGGTTAGGTGTAGGCGGAAGTTTGACGACCATAACAACAATTGCTGTTTTATATGGGTTGACAAGACCTTGTCTTTTTGATCAGTGTTCAGAAATTAATCAAGCACAAAATATTTATAAACAAACAGAAGTTTTATTAGAATATCCTCTTGCTAATGGAGAAATTGATTTGGCAAAGAATAATTTAGAACGTGCCATAAATTTATTAAATAAAATTCCTTTTTGGTCTGATTACTATGCAGAATCTTCTCGACTCAAAAATAAATACCAAAACCAGCTAGATAATCTATCATTATTCAACAATACTAGAATACAAAAAGCAAAAATAATCTCTCTATCCCAAGAAGAGTCTTTGTCTCTTCAACAATTAGAAATAGTTAAACAAGAATTACAAGGGATAATGTCAACGATAAAATCTATTCAAAATAATGATTTTTTAGAAGAAATAGAAAATAATGAATACGAAAAGTATTCAAATCATCTTCAATCAACTAGCAATAAAATAGCTCAAAAAGAAAAAGAAATCAATAGTTTTAATCAAGCAAAAATGGCAGAAGAATTAGCAGATGATAAAATAAAAAATGCTGATAGTTTAAAAGAATTAGAACTAGTCTATAATACTTGGTTGACAGCGATAGAAAGTTTGCATAATATACAAGAAGGAACATCTTACTATCAAGAATCTCGTATTCTTTTAAAAACATATATTGCCAATAAAAATAGGATTAAAAAGCAAAAAATACAAGAAAAAATAGCTATTAAGATGCATAAAAAAGCTAATGAGTATGAGAATTTAGCCCAAAAAACTGAGCAAAATAATCAATGGTCACAAGCAGTAAATTACTGGAACATGGCTATTACTCATCTTGATAAAGTTCCCAAAAACACCTTTAAATGGAAAGAAGTGCAATCCACAAAATCAGCCTATAGTTTATCATTAGCTAAATCTAAAAAAAGATTAGCTCAAATCACAGAATTGAATAAAATATCATTAGAATTAGACACATTATGTGATATGAAAGGAAAAATATGTAACTATAATATCAAAGAAAAATTAATAAAATTAAAATTAAAATCCCACTACTTAGAACAGTTATGGATGATTGCCTTACAAGCAAAAGCAGAAGGCAATTTACAAATTCAAGTAGAACTTTTAAACCATCTTTCTACCTTTGAACACCGCTTACAAACAATTAGTAATCAAACAGGTAAGGCTATCGAAGTCTATAACCCTGAAGGAAATTTAATAACTGTGTATCATAGGCAACAGTAGAAAGGAACCCAAAATGACAGAATTCTAGGGTGATGCTTTGCACAGGATCGCACTGAATCGGTTATACTGTGCATTGCGTAACAAACAATATAAGCAAATATACTTTATTTACCATCAATGACAACTCCAACCCTTTCTAGTGTGTCTTCGGAATTCTCAGTAACTACTAAAAGCATCCATAAAAAGCCACTTCGGGTCAAAAACAGGAACAATCAGAAGATGAAAGCCAAAGAAACCTATCCAGCAATACAACAAGTCAAGTATTTACATTTACAAGCCGATATTGATGCCCTTCTTAGCCAACTACAAACCATGAAAGGAAACTAGGTAAAAACAGGGTACGTATCTTAGCATTTGCCTTATTTTAACAACAATCTCCTGAGACGATCTTTGATTGGACAGGAGATTTCTACTTTTTGGGTGTTCAGAAAATTCTCATTAAATTAAGCATGACTTAGCTAAGCCTCGTGGTAAGTTACCTAAAAGGGGTAAACAAAATTAGCCAAAATCTCTGCGATCGCATACAGAGATTATTCTCTATAATAGATGTTCCTATAACCTTTTTCCGTAATTGATAAGCTAGGAATAAGCCCATTACCCAGGCTTGATGAGATCCACTAAAATTGCTTGATTATTAACAACGATTATGTCAACCCTTGTTATTGTTGAATCACCCACCAAAGCCCGTACTATCAGAAATTACTTGCCCACAGGATACCAAGTGGAGGCATCTATGGGTCATGTTCGGGATCTTCCAGCTTCAGCCGACGAAATACCAGCCTCTTACAAAGATAAAGATTGGGCTAACTTAGGGGTAAATGTCGAAGATAGCTTTGAACCCATTTATGTCATCCCCAAAGGCAAAAAAAAGGTGGTTCAGGGGTTAAAATCAGCCTTAAAAACCGCAGATGAATTAATCTTGGCCACTGACGAAGATAGAGAAGGGGAAAGCATCAGTTGGCATTTATTACAACTTCTCAAGCCCAAAGTTCCCATCAAACGCATGGTGTTCCACGAAATCACCCGCGAAGCCATCCAAAAATCCCTAAAAAATTGTCGAGATATTGACGAAAACCTAGTTCACGCCCAAGAAACTCGCCGCATTTTAGACCGCTTATACGGTTATACCCTCTCCCCCTTACTTTGGAAAAAAATCGCCTGGGGACTTTCCGCAGGAAGAGTTCAATCTGTGGCGGTACGGTTACTGGTAACACGGGAACGGGACCGCCTCGCCTTCCAATCAGGGGGTTACTGGGATCTCAAAGCCTTGCTGGAAAAAGAAAAAAGTCCCTTTGAAGCCAAGTTAATCACCCTTGGGGGCAAGAAAATCGCTACCGGGTCAGATTTTGACCCCAACACAGGTAAAATCGCTCAGGGACGGAAAGTAGTGTTGCTCAACGAACAAGAAGCCAACACCCTGAAAGAAAAATTAGAGGGAAAAACCTGGACTGTTAATAAGAAGGAAGAAAAAGCCACCACCCGTAAGCCCTATCCTCCTTTCACCACCTCCACTCTGCAACAAGAATCTAACCGTAAACTGGGCATATCGGCGCGAGATACTATGCGGATCGCCCAGAAACTCTACGAAGAAGGTTACATAACCTATATGCGGACTGACTCCGTTCATCTCTCCGACGAAGCCATTAAAGCCGCTAGGAGTTGCGTTACAGAAAAATACGGGAAGGAATATTTAAGCCCTAAACCCCGTCAATATACCACCAAAAGCAAAGGTGCCCAAGAAGCACACGAAGCCATTCGTCCTGCAGGTAACCGCTTCCGTACCCCCCGAGAAACTGGGCTATCGGCACAGGAATTTGGCCTCTATGACCTGATCTGGAAGCGTACCGTCGCTTCTCAGATGGCCAACGCTCAATTAACCCAAATTAGCGTTTATCTGGACGTAGAAGATGCAGGGTTTAGGTCTTCCGGCAAACGAATCGATTTTCCTGGATTTTTCAGGGCTTATGTGGAAGGTTCCGACGATCCAGAAGCGGCGATCGAAGACCAAGAGGTGATTCTACCCCCCCTCCAAGAAGGAGATCATCCCGACTGTAAACAGTTAGATGTATTAGGTCACGAAACCCAACCCCCTGCAAGATATACAGAAGCTTCCTTAGTGAAAATGCTGGAAGGGGAAGGGGTAGGCCGTCCCAGTACCTACGCCAGTATTATCGGTACTATCCGCGATCGGGGTTACGCCCAAATGCGCAGTAAAGCACTGGTTCCCACCTTTACCGCTTTTGCCGTGGTTAATTTACTAGAAAGCCATTTCCCCGAGTTGGTGGATACTAAATTTACCTCAAAAATGGAACAAACCCTCGATGAAATTGCTACAGGGGAGGCGCAGTGGGTTCCCTATCTGAAAACATTTTACTCTGGGGAAGAAGGGTTAGACACTCAGGTTAAGGTACGAGTAGATCAAATCGATCCTGGGGTAGCCAAAGCGATTAATTTGGACAATTTAGACGCAACGGTAAAAATTGGCAAGTTTGGTCCCTATGTCGAAGTGTTGCAAGAGGAAGAAAAAATCACTGCTTCTATTCCTGCTGACTTAACCCCTGCAGATCTCGATCCCGAACAAGTTACCAAACTACTGAAGCAGAAAACCGAAGGTCCAGAGAAGTTGGGGTTACACCCAGAAACCGGAGAAGCTATTTATATTTTGATTGGTAGTTATGGTCCTTATGTGCAGTTGGGAGAGGCCAGTGAGGAGAATAAAAAGCCAAAACGGGCTTCTTTGCCGAAAGGAACCAATGTAGAAAATGTCACCCTAGATATGGCGGTGGGTTTATTGGCCTTACCTCGTTTATTGGGAACCCATCCTGAAACTGGGGCGAAAATTAAAGCCAGTTTGGGACGGTTTGGTCCCTACGTGGTTCATGATCAAGGAAAAGAGGGCAAAGACTATCGATCGCTGAAAAAAGAAGACGATGTCTTAACTATAACCATAGAAAGGGCCCTGGAATTACTGGCACAACCAAAAAGAGGACGGGGTGGTGGTCGTACTAAGAAACCCCTCAAAGAGTTAGGGGTTCATCCCGAAGATCAAGAAGCAGTTAATGTTTATGAGGGTCCCTATGGGATTTATGTTAAACACGGTAAAGTCAACGCTGGTTTACCGGAAGGAGAAACCGTTGAAACTATTACCTTAGAAAAAGCCTTAGAGTTATTAGCAGCCAAGGCTACAACTAAGAAAAAAACCACTCGTAAAACAACAACAAAGAAGACAACCACTAAACGTAAAACCACTAGTAGCAAAAAGTCAAAGTCTGAGACTTAGTGATATAAGTAGAGTGTTTGGGGAGGCAAGAATATAGTAATTAGCGGCCTCCCTCATAGGGAAGATGACAAAAATTATCTTTTTTTGTAACTAAGAGTTATCAGGAAAAGTCAACTCAAAGTCCTCAAGAAGTTCATCAAGTTCTTCAAGAGCTTGTTTAACATCGACTCTTAAAATTCCTAAATCTGGTTTTTCTAAAAGTTCCACCAAAAACCCTCGTTTACCCTCAATCAATTTGACTTGTTCTTGAATCGTTTCCTTATCCATTGCCTTGCTCCCAAAATCAATATCCACTTATAGGATAAACAATCTATAGTCTGATAGTCTACTAAGTATAAAAAATTCTCGTTTAAAAAATAATTTACTGTTTAAGAGTTAACCTCTTTTCATAAAGACCGATCAAAAGGATAATAGAGCTTAAACTAACAGCACAATAAAGGAATTATATGTTACGCAAACTTTCGTTAGCCAGAGTTGGACTAACAGTCGGGGGTATTTTAACTATCATCGGATTTGTGGCCTATGCGGTGGACAATCCTACCCTCAATTTAGCAGGATTTTTCTATGGTGTTCCTATTCTACTGGGGGGACTCGCCCTTAAGGCCGCCGAACTTAAGCCGATCCCTTTCAGTCAAAGTACATCTCCAGAAATTATGGCTTTAAGAGAAGAAAAAGCCACCGCAACTCAAAATCAGATTCGCAAAGATGTCACCCGTTATCGTTATGGACAAGAAGCTCATCTAGATGATTCCCTAGAAAGGTTAGGTTTAAGTCCTACGGATGAAGATAGACCAGTTTTGGTTGCTATTCGCGAAGAAAATGTTGCAGGAAACTATGGATTAATCTTAGAATTTGAATCCCCTTTTATCACCTTAGAAACATGGCAAGACAAAAAAGAAAAAATAGCTAAATTTTTTGGACCAGGTATTACAGTGATAATTGATCCAAAAGAAGATAATAAAATAGATATTTTTTTAGTTAGCTCAGAAAGTAATCAAGAAAATTAAAACAAAGGTAACAGGATTTCGCTAAGATTCCTGCTACCTAAATCAATCTATTTACTTTCTATAATTTGCCTAGTTATCTGAGTTATACATAAGAAAGTCGGCAGACAACTGGTCAAAATCAATAGTATATAACGCTGATTATCTCGTTAAAAAAATTTAACTCCTAACTCCAAACTCAGGTTAGTTACATTCTATCGATAATTTTCTGAACAATTTCCATCCCACTAATAGCTTGCCAACCGAATAAACCGACAATAGCTATATTGACAGTAATATGAGTGTAACGAGCTAATTCATTCCCTTTCTGCATTAAAGGAGAAAGAGAAGCAGAAACTGCGATCAGAGCGGTGATGGCTAAACCAACTAATAAGTGAGGGCCGACAAATAATCTACCATTGTTTATGTAAGTAACAGCCATACCACCGATGTTACCCAATACCATCAGACTCAAAACTAGTGAACCTATCTGATAGTGTCGATTACGAAAATCCTTCTTTACTAATTCTTTCTTGGTATCTTTATCAGCAAAACGAATACGTCGCCATTGAAGACCCAAGTATAACGCATAAATTGTCAGGGCAAATAAAGCCCACATGAGAACAGGATGGCCAAACTGTGACCACACTTTTATAGGTTCTGGAATATCTATAGACATAAAGTGTTCCCTACTAAGGTGTAAGAGTAAGTTACAAAACTTAACTTAACATAGATTGTAGGCCATTGAGTGGTTTGACACAATCAAAAATGAACTAAATTTTTCGGGAGTCAACAAAAAATGCTACTCAAAATGCGCCGAGTTATTGTTGTTTATTCTGTTCTTCTCCTTTTATTAACATCTTGTGCTACCCAAACCCCGTCGCGGTTTGAACAAGCACAACAAGAAAGCAGTCAAAGAGGGAGTAGTGCAGTTGTTAAAGAATCAGAATCTGGAGGGAGTTTTAACAAGTTTTTCCCCCCTTCTGGTGATGGATATGAGCGTGTTTACACCCAAGAGAAAAAAGGATTTGCAGAAGCAAAGCTGAAAAAAGATGGCAAAGATGTGGCGTTATTAGCCATTTCTGATACCCTTAATAATCCTGATGCTACGAAAAAATTTGAGAAAAGTGACCAAACTATCAAAGGCTATCCTGCGGTTTCTCAAGGTAAAACTGGGACTTCTGTGTTAGTAGGTAACCGCTTTCAGGTTAAGGTTTTGTCCCGTAATCCTGCTTTTTCTGAGAGCGATCGCCAAACTTGGTTAGAAAAGTTTGACCTCGGTGGGTTATCAAAGTTGAAGTAAACAACGTTTCATAATTGCTAGAGCAAATTTAAGGTTAGCTTGTGTCCATACTAAAGGAGTAGGAAATCCTGGGACATAAGCTTCTTTTTCCAGCTAATAGAGTCCACGACATTTGAAGTCACAAAAATGGTTATTTGATGGGGTAATTTCCCTCAAAGAACAGTTAAATCAATAAATTATTTTAAAAATTTTTATCCTCTTTAGGTTGTTGAGATTTTTTATCAACAACACCATAGATAATGGGATAAAAAATATATGATTGTACTTTGGTAATTCTTTATTGTTATTTCTAAGCCATTGTTCCCTTAATAAATTAATTATTGTTACTTTATTCTCATCATTGCATTTAACACTTCTAGTAACCTGGCGAAATTATACACGAAGTTATACATTAACGCTAACATCGCAACCGTTTACAAGGCGCATAATGAGGCAAGGGACGAACAACGATAAGTTAAACGCATAGCATGAAAACCATCAACATTCTGGATGTCAAGATTGACAACCTTTCAACGCAAGAATTACTAAAATCCCTTACCCGTAAAGGTGGAGTTGTGGTTACACCCAATGTAGATCATCTGATGAAACTCCGTAAGGATGCTGAGTTACGGGAAGTGTATCAAGAGTCTGATTATCGGGTTTGTGATAGTAAAATTGTTCAGTTTGCTTCGCACTTTTTGGGGACACCCATTCGAGAAAAGATTTCAGGCTCAGACTTGTTTCCTGCTTTTTATGAATATCATAAAGACAACGAGGATATTACCATCTTTCTTTTGGGAGCTCAAGAAGGAGTTGCAAAAATAGCTCAAGAAAAAATTAATCAAAAAGTAGGTAGAAATATTATCGTAGATTGTTATTCTCCTACATTTGGATTCGAGAAAAATGAGGAAGAATGCCAAGAAATTATAAAAAAAATTAAAGCATCTAAGGCGACAGTGGTTGCTGTAGGTTTGGGTGCGCCAAAACAAGAAAAATGGATTAATTACTATAAGCAGCAATTACCAGAAGTGAGAATATTTTTAGCGATCGGTGCTACTATTGACTTTGAAGCAGGTTACAAAAATCGTTCTCCCCAATGGATGAGTGAAGCAGGTTTAGAGTGGTTATACCGTTTACTATCTGAACCGCAACGACTCTGGAAACGCTATTTAGTTGAAAGTATGCCTTTCTTTGCTTTAATTTTGCGTCAAAGAATTACCTCAACAATTAAAAGGAGATCTCTATTTTCAAGAAAGTTTAATTTTTCTAAGAAAGAAGAGATTAAGTAGGGAGAAACTATGTTTGTTAGGGTTGGAAGTCTAATCCTAACTGAAACCTCTGATAGTTAATTGAATGATTTGAGTAATTGTTTGAGTAATTGGTCGTAGCATTTCGAGTATGGGACAAAAAGATATGGTGTTTAGATAAACTGATTCTATTTTAGCTTTAATGCGAAATGTAATCACTTTAATAGTTATACAATGAGGGCAATTATTAAAGGTTCAGGAATGACAGTTAAAGTGCTTAAGAGGCTTTTATAAATAATCAAGTAGGGTGAGTTAAGCTAATTAGGACTTTTTGGAATCAGCTATAATTTTTATTATGCCGTAACGCACCAGATTTTCTAGGGGTTACCTATCCACCCAAACATCTTGGCTAAACCTCCTAATAAAGCAACAATTAAACCAATTATAACACCGCGATTAATAAACTCTTGATAATCTAATCTTTTTCCTAAACCATCTACTTTTTCCTCTAATCTTGCTTGTCCTACTTTTAGATCCGTGAGGTCTTTTTGCATGGTGTCTAACTTGTTCTCAATGCGCTTCAGAATGTCTGTTAGGTCATAAGTAACGGTCGTTGGTTCGTTCATAAGTTAAACTCCTGATACTGATAGTATACACCATAATTAATTGAGAGGTATAAAGATATTACTATGAATCCAAGACAACTAGAAATCTGGGCATTAAATGTTATTGATATGGTTAAATCAGGTAAGTATCAAGAAGATGATTTAGTTGAATTAAAAACAGAATTACCCGAACCCAATGCAAAAATTGCCCGTCGTATTGCTGGACACGCAAATACAGCTAGAGGAGAAAATATATTATGGTTAATTGGTATTGATGAAAAATCAGAAACGAATAAAATACCAGGATTTAATAACAATATTGATTTAGCTAATTGGTATCCTTCTCTACAAAAATATTTTATCGAACTTGCTCCTAAATAACACTACCTGTTAATGTTTATATAGATGACAAGATTGTTTTGGCGTTAGGATTTGAAACAGATCGCAGTCCTTTTGTTGTTAAAAATCAAAAAGATCATAATTTTAATGAGGTTCCCTGGAGAGAAGGTACTAGAGTTAGATCAGCACGTCGTTCTGATTTAATTTTGTTGCTTTCTCCTATTGAAAAGTTACCTGATGTTGAAATCGTTTACAAAGAAATTAGACGAAATAAACAAGAACTTAAACTAGAAATTTATATAAATCCTAAAAGTGAAACTAGACTTGCCATTCCATTTCATCGTTGTAAAGGAACTATTTATATTACTGAACATGATCTAGAAAAATTTGTCAATCGGGAAGATGATTATACTTTAACTAGAGAGTATTCTATTAGTATTTTTTCCGAGGATATTGATCCAGAAAACACAAATATGATGATACAAACTTCAACTGATGATATTATTGTTAGAGGTCCAGGAATGGTTAATTTATTAGTTGATTTATCGAATTATAATTTAAAAATCAGCGACAGAGATAGATATAACTATGATTATTGTATGGATATAGAAATTGAACTATTTACAACAATATCAGATCGTCCTGTGATCTTAAAAACAAATATATATTTGAGCGAGATTTTTAATTTTTAATAAATATGGCGATCTCTAAGGGAAGTAATGGTTTCTAGCTGTTGCGCGAAGGTAAGAGTTCTCAAAATAGATGCGATCGTTAACAAAAAAATTACGTTTAACTCCCCGTCTCCCCAAACTCCTCACACTCCCCAACCCTCCCAGTCTCCCCAAACTCCCCACACTCCCCATTCCCTGAGACACAATAAACTAGATAAAGAGTTATTGTATGAATGTGAATGGTTAAACAAGCAGCATCACCCGAAGTATCGGAACAACAACCCATCAAACTACCGCGCACCAGCGAATCTGATAAACTTAAACGTATCCGTCACACTGCATCCCATGTCATGGCCATGGCCGTGCAGAAATTATTTCCCAAAGCGCAAGTTACCATCGGCCCTTGGACAGAAACCGGTTTTTACTACGACTTCGATGTTCCTGAACCTTTCACGGATAAAGACTTAAAAGCGATTAAAAAAGAGATGATCAAAATCATCAAAAAGAAGTATCCTGTCATCCGTGAAGAAGTTTCCCCCGAAGAAGCCAAAAAACGTATTACTGAGCTTCAGGAACCCTATAAACTGGAAATCCTGGAAGGTTTGGAACCACCCATCACCCTCTATCATTTAGGGGATAAATGGTGGGATCTTTGCGCTGGTCCCCATCTAGAAACCACGGGAGAATTACACCCCAAAGCGTTTGACATTGAGTCCGTGGCCGGTGCATATTGGCGAGGAGATGAAACTAAAGCGCAACTCCAACGCATCTATGGAACTGCGTGGGAAACCCCGGAACAGTTAGCTGAGTATAAACGACGCAAGGAAGAAGCGTTAAAGCGTGATCATCGTAGGTTAGGGAAAGAGTTGGGGTTATTTATTTTTTCTGACCCCGTGGGACCTGGTTTACCCCTGTGGACTCCCAAAGGAACCATTATTCGGTCAACCTTAGAAGACTTTTTGAAGCAAGAACAACTGAAACGGGGTTATCTTCCCGTGGTGACTCCTCATATTGGACGGGTGGACTTGTTTAAAATTTCTGGTCACTGGCAAAATTATAAGGAAGATATGTTTCCTATGATGGCAGAAAATGAGGAAGCAAAAACTTCAGAAATGGGGTTTGTTCTTAAACCAATGAACTGTCCTTTTCATATCCAAATTTATAAAAGTGAGTTACGATCTTATCGTGATTTACCGATGAGACTAGCAGAATTTGGCACGGTTTATCGTTATGAACAATCAGGAGAGTTAGGGGGTTTAACCCGTGTTCGTGGGTTTACTGTTGATGATTCTCATTTGTTTGTTACTCCCAATCAATTAGATGATGAATTTCTCAATGTGGTAGATTTAATTTTGAAAGTATTTAGAAGTTTACAACTGAAAAATTTTAAAGCAAGATTAAGTTTTCGTGACCCCAACTCTGATAAATATATTGGCTCAAATGAAGCGTGGGAAAAGGCACAAAATGCTATCCGTCGAGCGGTTCAAACTTTGGAAATGGACTATTTTGAAGCGGAAGGAGAAGCGGCATTTTATGGTCCAAAACTAGACTTTATTTTTCGAGATGCTTTAGAAAGAGAATGGCAACTGGGAACGGTTCAAGTTGACTATAATCTCCCTGAAAGATTCGAGTTAGAATATGTGGGAGAGGAAGGAAACCGTGAACGTCCAGTGATGATTCACCGCGCACCTTTTGGTTCGTTAGAGCGTTTAATTGGCATTTTAATCGAAGAGTATGCGGGAGATTTTCCTTTGTGGTTAGCACCTATTCAAGTGCGTCTTTTACCTGTTAGTGATGTACAACTTGATTATGTAAAAAATGTGGCACAAAAAATGCAAAGTTTAGGCATTCGTGCAGAAGCAGATACATCAGGAGAAAGACTCGGTAAAATGATTCGTAATGGGGAGAAACAAAAGATTCCTGTTATGGCAGTTGTGGGAGCAAAAGAAATCGAAGAAAATGCCTTGAGTATTCGCACTCGTGCATCAGGAGAGTTAGGAACAATGATCGTTGATGATGTGATAGAAAAGTTAAGTGATGCTATCGCTAATCATAGCAATTTTTAACCGTTTGGGTGGGCATTGCTCACCCTATTTGATTAACTTTGATGAAACTTTCAGGAGGAAAAAACAATGATAAATGATATTGAAATAGAAAATTTTAGATGTTTTGAACATACAAAAATTGAAGGGTTTGAACGAGTTAATTTAATTGGTGGTAAAAATAATTCAGGTAAAACTGCTTTATTAGAAGCGATCGCTATTAATCAGTCTCCTCAACCTGATATGATCTTGTTTTTGACAAAGCTTAGAGATGATTCTTTACATTATTCTACATCTTACCCCGAGAAAACCTGGGATGCTTTATTTTTTAATAATCAAACTGAGAAGTATGCAAAAGTTACAATCAAGTCATTTGGACACCAACAAGTGCTATTATTGTCAGCAAATTTACAATTAAATTCAAATTTTAAGGTTTCAGAAAAAGACCAAAAATCATTAAAATCTAATACAGTTTTGGAAGCTCTTAATTATAGTCAATATCTAACCATTGAATTACAAGCTGATCATCTAGGAATTGATAAATATTTGTTACGGATGGCAAATTCGATTGGTGAAGGAATTAAATTAGATATAGAGGTATTGTTAAAGCCAATGTCTATTCTAAATAAATTTTCTATTACACAAACAATAAAAAGCAAATACGATTTTAAAGAATTTATTTCTGCTTCCAAAATAGATCTAATGATACAGTACATATCAGCTTCATTTAGACTAAATAAAATAGAAATAATCAAAGAGTATAGCAATGTAGAATTAAAAAATAGAGGGCATCATCTAATAAATATTTTACAAAGAATAGATCCTAAAATACAAGAAATTAAAATATTTAGCATTCGAGAGCCGATTTTATACTTGAAACGAGAAAATGAACAATTTTTGCCAATATCAATGTTCGGAGACGCTATCAACAGAGCTATTGAAATTATGGTAAAAATACTTAATAATGAGAGTAGTATAATTTTAATTGATGAAATAGAAAATGGGATTCATTATACAAGTCATAGAGACTTTTGGAAAGCATTATTTGAGATTTCCAAAGAACTTGATGTGCAAATATTTGCTACGACTCATAGTTTAGAAATGATTCAAGCATTTAGGGATATTGGACTTAACCATTACGCTGACAGTGGTTCATATTTTACCATGACAAAACATTATAAAACGAGTAAAATTATTGGGATTAAAAGAGAATTAGAAACCTTAGATTATGCAATTGAACATGGAAAGGAGGTTAGAGGTGAGTAATATTTTAATTGTAGAAAGCAAAAATGATAAAATATTTCTTGAAGCCTTAATTAAGCATATAAATTCTGATATTCAAGTTGATCCACCTATTTTTGTTGATGACTATGAAGAATTGAAAGGTTTAGATCAAGCTAAACTCACTATAGTATTGGAAGACTTAAAAGCAAGTCTTATCGAGAGAGGAATCGAGAAAATTGGCATTGTTATTGATATTGATGACCAAGGAACTGATAGAAGATTAGAAATGGTTAATAATTGTATCAAAAATGTTTTCGATAATCCTGAAGCTTTAAACAATACTAGCGAATTAATTAAACTAACCATAGACGATGTAACTGAAATAGAAATTGCTTGTTATTTTACTAATGTAGATAACCAAGGAGAATTAGAAACTGTTTTAAAAGCAATTAAAACTAAAGATAATCCTCATGCTGAGTGTTTAAATGACTGGAGAAAATGTTTAACAAATAAAGGTCATAAAATTACAAATAAAGATTTTGATAAATTTTGGGTCAGTATCTACCTACGATACGACACTTGTTCAAAAAATGAACAAAAACAAGCAGGAAGGAAATGCGGTATGAGTAATTTTGGGTATATTATGGAACATAAATCTAACATCTGGGACTTTGAACATCCTATTCTAAAAGACTTAAAAAATTTTTTAGCACTATTTAAGACAGAAATATAAACATAAATATAATATTTTCTCTTCATGAAATTTGCTATAATATATAAAGTATTAGTGATATAAAAGTTATGCAAGCAACTATCTCTAAACAATTATCAATTGAAGATTACTTAAAACAAGAAGAGAAAGCTCTTTGTAAAAATGAATATATTAACGGGAAAATTATTCCAATGGCAGGTGGAACAGTAAATCACAATCAAATTGCAGTGAATATCACTACAGAACTTAATTATGCTTTCAAAAAGCAAGATTATCGGGTTTATATGGGAGATGTTCGTCTCTGGATACCCGAAAAAAATAGTTTTACTTATCCAGATATAATGGTCATTAAAGGAGATCCTATTTATTATGAAAACCGTAAGGATACTATTTTAAATCCTAGTTTAATTATTGAAGTATTATCCCCTTCCACAGAAAATTATGATAAAGAAGGTAAATTTTCTGCTTACCGAACCATTGCCACTTTCTCTGAATATATGTTAGTCAGTCAGACCAAAATTTATGGAGAAAAGTTTACTAAAACTGAGGAAAAAAAATGGTTATTTCAAGAATTTCACGAAGAAGATAAAGCGATAGAACTACAATTAGGCAATCTACCTTTAGAATTCGATGACATTTATCACAAAGTTGCTTTATAATTACCTAAAATTTAGGTGAGCATAGCCCACCTAAAAAATGTTAGTTATTACGTTGCAAACCTAACGAAAAACACTACACTTAACTACTCTTATCTTTAGAAGGTGCAGTTAAAATTTCCCAGGCAGCTTTTGCCGCTTCATTCAAGCGATCGCCGAAACTACTAACTTCTTTAACGACACTGTTCCATTCTTTAACAATACCGTCCCAATCTTTTTCCACCTCTTTTTGAATGTACTTAACTGCCTCATCAATGCGTTGGGGATCGAATAATTTACGATCCTCAATATCTTGACGAATGCGACGAACTGTGTCTAAATAGTTCTCACGGGCTAATTCTCCAGCTTCTTTGGCTTCGTTTAAGGCTTTACTCCTGATGGCATCAATCAGCGCAGTGGTTTCCTTCTGAATCTCGCTAGGGTTTGGAGATGGTTCGTCAGAAACAACCTCGGGAGTAATAGGTGTTTCGTCGGTTTCCGTAGGGGTGATAGCATTCTCTTGAGGGACTTGAGGTTCTGTCGTCATGTTGAATTTTTCTCCTCGGTAATTTCACATATAACTTAATTCTATATAGAAATTTTTTTAATTCCATTTTACCAAGGCACCCTAGCTGTAACCTGCATTAACCAGGGATGACCCCACCAAAATAGAGCCACAAACCCTAAAACACCCACATAGGCAGGTTTTAAAAATTCTTGCCATTCCAGGGTTTGACGACCCTCTAAGATAGCTAAAAAAGGGATAATAGAGGTTCGCTCCTTCACCTTAAGAAAAGCGTCTCCGTAGCGTTTTTTGAGGCGATAATCTCCGTGCCACACCGCAAATATGTGGTGGGCGATTAAACCCAAGGAAGTAACTAAAGTAAAAGTTGTTCCTAACCACAACGTATGGGCAATACACCAGATAACCTGTCCCACCATTTGGGGATGACGACAAATGCGTAAAATGCCGGTTTCGTAGAGATGGACTTGAGGTTTAGCGATCGCAGCAATTTCTAGAAGATTAAAAGTAGCGGGATAAAGGAACAAAAATGACACAAGAGATAATCCCCAAACAATTCCTTTAACCCCTGGAATAGCTTGGACGTGCCACAACATTAGTCCGTCGTAACGGTGATTAAAAAAATAGACAATTAAAATGGTTGCAAAAGGAATGCTCACCAAAGCAAACAAAACTCGATACAATCTTGCGCCAATTTTTTCTTCTCCCCAAGATCGTAGAGCGGCTAGTCCACTGTGAGCGATGGCAAATCCTAACAACAATATTAGTATAATTCCGTGACTAGGGGTTAACCAGGCTGGTAGTCCCATATTATTGATATTTCCTGATGATAAATAATTCACCCATAGTCCTGCTAAAACTATGGGTTTATTCCTATAGCAATCATAACGTCAGGTTGCATATAGATCAAAAAGCAACTTTAACAACAAAAATGTTGCTAAAGTATTGTAGTATAGATCATAGATCCAGGTTGCTTGACCCCATTTGTCAATGTCGAATTGTAGACACAACCCGTATCAAGAGAGACTGTAACTGCCGATTATTGACCTTACCTGCATGAATACCCGAACATTCGAGACGAACGGTTTAGAAAATTATCTCAATCATCTCTTAAAACAGTGTCAAGCCAATTCTCCTATCATTGATGCTGAATATCTCCATACCTTAAGAAAAAATGCTGTTGCTCAAGTGCAAGAGTTAACCCTCCCCACGAAAAAAGACGAGGAATGGCGGTTTACGGATCTCTCGAAGTTATATCAATTAGAATTTAAATCGGGGACACCTGACACGGTTGATGAAAGTGTCATTGAAGAATTTATTTTACCCGAAGCCAAACAAAGTTACCTTGTTTTTGTCAACGGAAAATACGCCTCCCATTTATCCAACGTATCTGCACTACCTGAAGATATTTATGTTGGTGACTTAAGCCAATTACCAGACCCAAAAAAAAGCGAAGTTGTCAAGTATTTGGCGAAACAAGAAGGGGAAAAAGACGCATTTACCGCCTTAAACACTGCAGGTTTAACCGATGTTGCAGTGATTTGGATCAAGAAAAATATTACTGTAGAAAATCCTATTATGGTGTTATTTCTGACAGTAGAAAATGAAACCCCGATGTTGCTCCAACCCCGTACTTTAGTAATAGCAGAAACGGGAGCTAATGCTTCTTTTGTGGAATATTACGCCACGATCAAGGAACAGGGTTTAAACACAGAAGAAAACCAGCCCTATTTTACCAATTCGGTGACGGAAATTTGGTTAGATAGTAATGCCCGAATTAACCATAATCGTATCCAAAAAGATGCTCAAAAGAGCTTCCATATCGGTAGAAGTGCTATTACTCAAAATCAAGACAGTCACTATACCTGTAACGAAGTAAATCTAGGGGCAAAAGTATCCCGTCATAGCCTACAAATTCATCAAAATGGAACCCAAACCGAAAGCAATCTCAACGGTTTAACCATGATTAGTAATGAACAGGTTTCTGATACCCACACGGCTGTTTGTTTGAATCATCCTTACGGAGTTACCCATCAATTACATAAATGTATTATGGATGATAAAGCTCATGGAGTATTTAACGGCAAAATCTTCGTCCCTAAACCAGCGCAAATAACCCAGGCAACTCAGCTAAACCGCAACCTATTACTATCACCTAAAGCCAAAATAAATACTAAGCCAGAACTACAAATTACCGCCGACAATGTTAAATGTTCTCATGGCGCAACCATTAGTCAATTAGAAGCCGACGAACTTTTTTACCTACAAAGTCGAGGCTTAAACGAAGCTGATGCGCGCCATCTTTTAATCGATGCTTTTGCCGCAGAAATTTTAGAGAGGATACCCTTTAAATCTCTGCAAAAAAGACTAACTCAGTTTGTGGTTTCTCGTACCACCGAAGCATAAATTTAACCATAAAATATAGCAATACTTCTGATTTTAATTATGACTGCCATTCAAGAAAAAACCCTCGCCTCAGAAATCCGTGCAGATTTCCCCATTTTGCACCAAGAAATTCACGGCAAACCCCTAATTTATTTAGACAGTGCAGCCACATCTCAAAAGCCCTTAGCGGTACTGGATGCTCTAAGTCATTATTACGAAAAGGATAATGCTAACGTTCATAGAGGCGCACACAGTTTAAGTATTAGGGCAACAGAAGGTTACGAAGGCTCAAGAGATAAGTTAGCAAAATTTGTTAATGCCGCATCTCGCCAGGAAATTATCTTTACTAGAAATGCCACAGAAGCTATTAACTTAGTAGCTTACAGTTGGGGTTTAAATCATCTTCAACCAGGGGATGAAATTATTACCTCGGTGATGGAACATCACAGTAATTTTGTGCCTTGGCAAATCATTGCTAAGCAAACCGGTGCGGTGATTAAATATGTGCCTTTGACAGAGAATGAAGACTTTGATCTAGAAGAGTTTAAAGCTTTATTATCCGAGAAAACAAAATTAGTTGCTCTAGTTCATGTTTCTAACACTTTAGGCTGTATAAATCCTGTTGAAGAAGTCATCCAACTAGCCCACGAAAAAGGAGTGAAAGTATTAGTTGATGCTTGTCAAAGCGTCCCTCACATGGCTATAGATGTACAAAAAATGGATTGCGATTGGTTAGTAGCTAGTGGGCACAAAATGTGCGGACCATCCGGAGTAGGCTTTTTGTATGGTAAACAGGCAATTCTCGAAGAAATGCCTCCCTTTTTAGGGGGAGGAGAAATGATCAACGAGGTATTTTTTGATGGTTTTACTTGTGGAGAATTACCCCATAAATTTGAAGCAGGAACCCCCGCTATTGGTGAAGCGATCGCATTGGGTGCGGCGGTTGATTATTTAACCAGTATTGGTATGGATAAAATCCATGATTATGAACAAGAGTTAACCGCACATTTATTTAAAAAACTAGCTGAGGTTCCTAATATAAGGGTTTATGGGCCCTTGCCTAGCAAGGAAGGAAAAGGAAGAGCTTCTCTAGCAGCGTTTAATGTAGAGGGAATACACGGAAGCGATCTTTCGACCCTTTTAGATCAAGAAGGCATTGCTATTCGTTCTGGACACCACTGTACTCAACCGTTACACCGTTTATTTGAAGCTTCAGGAAGTGCGAGAGTTAGTTTACATTTTTATAACACTTACGAAGAGATTGATCAATTTGTCAAGATATTAAAAGAAACTATTGATTTCTTTACAAATATCATGGGATAATATATCTATAGCCTGCGTTTTTGGGGGTGGGATTGTCCCACCTTTTCATACTCAAGATTTTGGTAAAAAAATATACAGTTTTTACATAAGATTCATAAATTATTGAATATTGAGACATTGATTTAAAATTTCTCATAAGGCCCCATTTCAGTACGAAAGTTTGGTTAAATTATTGGTTTATTTGCAATAGCAATTTAAGCACCCTATTTTAAAGTAGTTCTCATCCCTTTCTCAACGAAATTTAATTTTTATGTGGTTAGAATGAAAATAGCAGTCTGATTTATATCTAATCATTTATGTTTAAAGGCGTTAACCGACAGGAATCTGTATTACAAGGGATGAGGCGCAACGTATCTCCACAATCTACCTTTTCTATAATATCGGCAGTAGTAGGCTTTTTGATAGCTATTACCTCCTTTTACTACTTAGATATAATAGATCTTAGCCTAGACAAGATTGAGTTATATTTACCCACCGTTGTTTTAGCAATTATTACTCAGATTATTATTAAGTTATCTCCCCAACAAAAACCTTGGTCAAGAAGATTAATTGCGATTATGTTAATGGCATTAATTATTCGTTATTTGTGTTGGCGGACGGTATCCACTTTAAATTTATCTAACTTCACTAATGGGTTTTTTAGCATACTTTTTCTTGGAATAGAATTATTATTTACCTCTGGCACTATTTTACAACTTTATCTAATGCTAAATGTCAAGAATCGCAGCCATCAAGCTGATCAAGTTTCTCTAGATGTTATTAATCAAAAGTTTATTCCCTCTGTTGCTATTTTAATTACAACATATAACGAACCATTATTTATCATTAGACGAACAATTTTAGGGTGTCAAAATATAAATTACTCTCGAAAAAATATTTACTTGTTGGATGACGGAAGACGGCCAGAAATGAGACAATTAGCCCAAGAGTTGGGCTGTAACTACATCACGAGAGATAATAATAATCATGCTAAAGCTGGCAATTTAAATAATGCTCTAAAGCAAATAAATGAAGAATTAGTCGCTGTTTTTGATGCTGATTTTATTCCTGCGAGTAAGTTTTTAACTCGAACTGTTGGTTTTTTTCAGAACTCAAAAATTGCTTTGGTACAAACCAATCAAAACTTTTATAACAGTGATCCTATTGCACGAAATTTGGGGTTAGAAAATCAGTTAACCGATGAAGTAGAAATTTTCTCTCGTCACTATCAGTTAATTAGAGATTCCATTGAGACAGCGATTTGTTATGGAAGTTCTTTTATTGTTAGGAAAAGTTGTATCGATGAAATAGGAGGTTTTGTCACAGAATCAGTGAGTGAAGACTATTATACTGGGATAAAATTGAGTGCAAAAGGTTATAAATGTATTTATTTAGATGAAAAACTTAGTGCAGGATTAGCTCCTGAAAATATATCAGGACGTTTATCCCAAAGATTAAGATGGAGTAGGGGAACTCTTCAATCATTTTTTGTTAAACCTAATCCCTTTAAAATTCCTGGGTTAACTTTCATACAAAGATTAGCTCATTTTGAGGGAATCATACAATGGTTTGGGGAGATTCCTCGCATTTTGTTTTTATTATTTCCCCTACTAATTATCTGTTTTCAAATCATTCCGTTGAAATTAACATTATCTGGATGGTTAACCTACTGTCTACCCTATTACCTATTAACTTGGCAAACTTTTACTTGGATTAATCGTTATTCCCGCTCTGCAATGATATCTGATTTATATTCAGTGAGTCAATGTATCCCTTTAAGTATTAATGTGTTCAAAGTCCTTTTCTCTCCTTTTTCTGAGGGTTTTAAAGTAACACCAAAAGGTTTATCACAAAACCGATTTATCTTCAATGAAAAATTGGCTTTACCTATATTCGTCTTATTGGGTTTAAATTGTCTTGGTTTTGTCTATTGTGTAATTTTATGGTGGAAGGATTATTTCAGTCTAATGGACATACAAATTGTAGGAGGGATAACATTAATTGGATTATTTATTTTGTATAATATATTTATCCTAATCCTCTCATTATATACAATGGTGGATGCGCCGAAATTTGATGTTTATCATTGGTTAAGCATTAAAAAGAAAGTCAATCTATTCAATCCAAATACTCATTATTATACAACTGGAATGATTGAAAACTTTTCTGAAGTGGGTGCAACAATTAAAGTTGAAAATAACCAATTTTTTCCTAATCAAATTATCAAAGTAAAGTTTCCCAAGGAAAATATTATACTGGCTGCTGTTATTAAGGAAATTAACGGTAACAGGTTGGGAACAAAAATAAAGCTCAGATTCCACGATCTTAGTTTGCGGGAAGAAAGGCAATTAATTGCAATTTTATATGGAAATTCAGATCAATGGCAAATGAAGCAAACACCAGGGGAATTAAAATCCTTTTGGTTAATGTTTAAAGTTTTAGTTGCTCCAAAGTTTTTAAGAAAACAACAAGAACTACTCTGAAAAATTAACCTTATATAACCAAAGATGATCGTCTTGAAATAGTCGTTTTACTTTGATTGGTTTTGATGCTTGTAAGCTTTCTTTTAAGTTATTAGGAGGGTTTAAAAAGAATATATCTTTAAACTTTTTAGGAGGTTGATAGTTATCAGTATTTGATAGCAACTGTAATTTAACATCGTCATCGAGTAAATAACTTAATGCCATAATATTACCAGGATGATAGCTTCGATAATCACTAACTAATAAGGGGGAATCACTCTCATTAACAATTCTAGCTATTTGGGGTAGATTATAACTAATTACCTTAGTATAAGCAGTGTCTTTGTACAAATTCATTATGGAAGATAGAAGACTAACTGAAAAGATAATTAGTGTGATCACTGACCAAATTTTAGTATTGAATATTTGCGGTAGGATTAATTGATTACCTAACAAATAAGCGATCGTTATATGAACTGTAACATAAAAAGGGATTAAATAACGGGGGGAAAGAGAGCGAACTCCCCCTATTAACATATCAGGGATTAGCAAACATAATACGGGAACAAACATCACAATAATAACAAATAACCAGGATTCTTTAGAAGTGTTTTTTTTCAAGAAATATAAAGATATAAAAAGTAAAATTGAACAAATCAAGATTACTAGATTAGTTAATATGTGTTCTAATTTTAAACTGAAATCTACAAAGATACGAGTTAAGTTAAATCCCAATGTTTTGAGTAAAAAGAAAGGAGAAAAATGAAATTCTCTTGTCCACGCTGTACTATATTTATATTGTGTATAGCTATTAATAAACCTTATAATCCAAGGAGAAAATAAAATCATAGAAATGATTAAAGAAAATCCTTGAAAAATTATAAATTTAGTTAGTTTAAATTTAGCTAGTAATAAAGTATAGAAAATTTGAGCAATAACTACAAATAAAGTAAACAAAGAAGTGTAAAAACTAAGAATTGTTAAAATCGTATAGATTATCCAATTAAGATAATAGTTAAATCTATGTGTATCTTTAGATATTGTTAACTCAATACATCTCAATAAACTAGCATTTAGTAATATAATCAAAACAGTCCAGAAAGCATATTCTCTTGCTTCTTGGGCATATAAAATATGAAAGGGAGAAATAGCAATTAATGCCACAGATATCCAGCTTACAATGGGTTGTTTAAATAATTCCCAAGCCAACCAATAAATAGCAGGAAATATTAATAAACTACTCCAAGCAGAAAAACTTCTAATAACTGCAATAGAATCTCCAAAAATGTGTCGCCACTCTCTTACTAAAATATAATATAAAGGTGGATGATGAGGATCTTCAATACCTAAAACTTTTACAGTATCTGTAAAAGTTTTGTGAGAATGGCTTTGTAAATAATACTGTAATTGCTGAGGTTCAATAATTTCTCCTGTGAATAAATTATTTCTCCATTCACTACTAAAAAATCCACTAATATGTAAGCTGGTATATATTTCATCATGCCAGTAAATTTTTTGTTCAATATTGGTAAATCTCAAAAAAATACCAAACAATATAACGAGACAAAAAAAGTAGTAATAGTATCTAGGTAATTTAAAATATTTCATATTATAAAAATTACGAGTAATTAGAACTGGTTTGCATATTTAAGAATTTAGTCAATTCTGCTTGAAATAATAATCTAACGGTTCCCGTGGGTCCATTACGATGTTTTGTTAAGATAATTTCAGCTACTCCTCTATCTACTGTATCTGGGTTATAGTATTCATCT
Source organism: Crocosphaera sp. Alani8 (assembly GCF_038442745.1). Lineage (NCBI taxonomy): Bacteria > Bacillati > Cyanobacteriota > Cyanophyceae > Chroococcales > Aphanothecaceae > Crocosphaera > Crocosphaera sp. Alani8. The sequence continues at coordinate 9,965 of NZ_JARVCN010000011.1, read as the reverse complement.
CGATATAACATCATGATTAAATCTGCATCTTGTTCAATAGCACCACTTTCCCGTAAATCTGACATCATAGGACGTTTGTTATTCCTCGATTCAACCGCGCGACTTAACTGAGATAAAGCAATAACTGGAGCTTTAATTTCCCTTGCTAAACCTTTCAAAGAACGGGTTATTTTTGATAATTCTTGGACTCTATTTTCGCTACCAGCACCCTCCATTAATTGCAAATAATCAATTAAAACTAAGCCAAACTCCCCTTTTTTTTCTGCTAACAAACGGCGAACCTGGGACCTGATTTGTGTAACAGTAATATTAGCAGCATCGTCGATATAAATTGGTAAATTAGATAATGTCCCAATGGCAATGCTAATCTTTTCCACATCGTTTTGCACAAATCTTCCTGATCGTAAACGATTACTTTCAATTCCTGCTTCTGCTGCCAACAAACGCATAGAAAGCTGTTCTTTTGACATTTCTAAACTGAACATTGCTACAGGTAAATTGAACTTTTTAGCAATATTTGCTGCCATACCAAGTCCGAACGCCGTCTTGCCCATGGACGGACGACCAGCTATTATAATTAAATCGGAACGTTGTAGTCCTCCTGTCATAGCGTCTAGATCATAAAAACCGCTTTCAATACCAGGCAAACTAGTTTCTTCTTGAAGCTTTTCTAATTCATTAAATGTTTTAATAATGGTATCAGAAATCGGTATTAACCCTTCTTGGGGACGCTTTTGAGTTAAGGCAAAAATTTTCTTTTCTGACTCATCTAAAACGATTTCTAATTCTTGACTGGTTTCAAACCCTAAATCAACGATTTCATGACCGGCTGCAATTAATTGACGACGTAAATATTTATCCATCACCAATGCGGCGTAGCGGTCAATATTTACTGCGGAAACTGTTCTATCTAACAACTGAGTTAACTTATTTAAACCCCCAACTTGTTCTAATAAACCATAATCTTCTAAAGAACTTTTCACTGTTAAAAAGTCAGTAGGTTGCCCTTGTCCATATAACCTTAAAGACGCTTGATAAATTTCTTTGTGAGACTGCACATAAAAAGCTTCTGGACTAATTAGATCTACCACCCGTCCCATCGCTTCTGAATCGAGTAAAATTCCACCTAAAATAGATTCTTCAGCTTCAATATTTTGAGGGGGAAGAGTTTGACTAATAACCATAACTAACTTAGTAATAGAACATTTTAATTTTACCGCAACTTTTCTGCTTTAGGTAATTGCGTACTAAATAAAATTTTGAATTACTATCACTTAGTTAAGTTCAAAGTCCTCATAGCTTCTTTGATTATATCAAAATATGGTTTTTTAGTTACATCAATTTCTTTAGCTTCTTGACGATTTATTCCTAACAATCCTGTTCTTTGTCCTTTGCGAACTGCTAAAACTTTTCCTTGATAATTTTTAATTTTTAATTCTTTTTCTTTTTCTGAATAATGACAAATATAATCTTTTCCCTGATATGTAAAACTATTTTCAGCTTTTATGGTAGGAGAAGTAGGTAAACGAACGCCTACTATTTCTAATTCTATATTAACATCACCATTCCAATGATTTTCAGTCAATTTATAGGCAATATCTAACCGTTTTGGTAAAGGAAAATAGGAACCAAACCGCCAAGCGATCGCCCTCATTTCTTCACCATTATCTTGGGCCAATACCAATTTTAAATGATTTTTCCCGACAGTTCTTTGTTCTAATATTTTTACATTTGGAGTCCAAAATACAGGGAAAGCGTTTTGAATACCCCAAGGTTGTAAACTATCGATATGTTCATACAAGTGAGCATTTAACTGTTCAAAATCTGCTTTCCCATCAATTTTAACAAGTGGTTTGAGATGATGAGGTTCTAATAATTGATGAGCAAATTCACTCAGTCTTTCCCTAAAAGCAATTAAATTTTCGCTTCTTAAACCGAACCCTCCAGCGGCTTTGTGTCCACCATATTTTCCCAATAAATCATCACAGTATAGCAAAGATTCAAAGATATTAAACTCTTCAATCCCCCTGGCTGAACCCCTGATTTTACTAAGATCATCTTCTTCGTAAGTACCAATAAAAACAGGAACTCCGTAACGTTCTACTAAACGAGAAGCAACAATACCAATAACTCCATGATGCCACTGATGATGAATTACGACTAAAACCCGATCTTTTTTATAATTAATGGGAGTTGTTTTAATTAAATCTATTGCTTCTTGTTCAATTTCTTCACATAAGCTTTTTCTTTTAGCATTAATTTGTTCGCATTGCATGGCTCTTTCTAAAGCGATTCCTGGATCATCGGTTGTTAATAGTTCGATCGCAGTTTGTGGATCACCAATTCGCCCTACTGCATTAATTCTTGGACCCAATTTAAAACCAATATCATCAGGTTTTAATTGCTTTTGTTCTTCGCTAACTCCTGCCACTTGCATTAAGGCTTGGATTCCTATTAATTGTGAGTTAGGTAACTGTTTCAATCCCTTTTTTAACCAACGACGATTAACCCCGACCAAAGGTGCTAGATCGGCAATAGTTCCTAAAGTAAATAATTCTAATAATGGGTCAACAATGTCCTCGCTTTTGTTCAATTCTTCAGCAAGAGTTACAGCTAAAATATAGGCAACTCCTACACCAGCTAAACCCCGATAAGGAGATTGAATGGATAATAATTTAGGGTTTAAAATGGCATCAGCAGGGGGTAACTTTTCAGGTAAATCGTGATGATCTGTGATAATAACAGTCAACCCTAACTCTACTGCTCGTTTGATAGGATGGTAAGCAGAAATACCATTATCAACAGTTAAAATGACCCCTACACCTTCATCAGCAAACTTTTCTACAATTCTTTCGTTAATACCGTAACCGTCTTTCATACGACTAGGAATTTCATAATAAGCGTCTCCCCCTAAATGATTAAAAGCTCTTAATAATAGAGAAGTGCTAGTCATTCCATCAGCGTCATAATCTCCACAAATAGCAATTTTTTCTCCTGTTTCGATGGCTTCTTTTAAGAGTTTAATACTAGGTAACAAATCGGGAAATTCTACCAACGGATCTGGCAAAGTTTCCACATCTGGAGTAATATAAACTTGGGCTAATTTTGGACTATCGATACCACGATTTAAAATCACCTGAGCTAGTAAAGTAGACAATCCTGTTTCTGCCACCAATGTTTTAACTTGCTCTGGGTTAGGAGAGGCAATATACCACCGTTGATCTGGTAATTTCATTCAAGCTTATCCTATGATTTTAGAAGACTATTGTAACAATTATTCCTATGCCTCTCATTCAATGGTATCCTGGTCATATCGCCAAGGCTGAACGGCAACTCAAAGAACAACTCAACCGTGTGGATGTGATCTTTGAAGTGTTAGATGCTCGTATTCCCCTCGCATCCCATCATCCAGACGTTCCCCAATGGATAGGGGAGAAACCAAAACTAGTGGTATTAAACCGAACTGATATGATACCAGAATCCCTGCGTCAAGGTTGGTTAGACTGGTTTAGCAGTCAAGGAGAGACGCTTTATTGTACCAACGCAAAACAGGGCAAGGGGATTAAATCTTTAAAAAAAGCAGCACAGGCTGCTGGCGTACAAATGAACCAAAGACGACGGGAAAGAGGAATGCGTCCCCGTGCGGTTCGAGCAGTGGTCATAGGCTTCCCTAATGTAGGAAAATCCGCCTTAATTAACCGTTTATTGGGTCGTAAGGTGGTTGCAAGTGCTAGACGCGCTGGTGTAACTCGTCAGTTAAAATGGATACGAATTTCTGATGCACTCGAACTTTTAGATGCACCCGGAATTATCCCTGTGAAGTTAGAAAATCAAGATAATGCGGTCAAGTTAGCTATTTGCGAAGATATTGGGGAGGCAGCCTACGATAATCAACAAATTGGAGCGGCTTTAATCGATTTATTAGTTGAGTTAAATTATGAAAATATTTTGTTATCTCGCTATCAACTCAATCCTCAAAATATAACAGGAGAGGAATATATCGAAACTTTAGGAAACAAACAATATAAAGGGGATAAAGAGCGAGCAACAATGCAGATTTTAAATGATTTTAGAAAAGGAATTATGGGACAAATTCCTTTAGAATTACCACAAATTATAGACTAATTAATTTGTGTTTTAATTTGAAACTTTTCCCAAGATGGAAATAAGGGGATATGATTCCTAGAAAAATGATAAACGCCTAAACAAAACGTATTTTTTCTTCGGTTTCACTTAGATGGGAGGTATCCCCTTCTAATTCTATATCCCATCGGTCATTAATTTTTACTAATTTAACTAAACAACACAAAGAAGCTTTAAAAGTGGTGGTTTGCTTTGTTAATCCTTCGGTCAATCCTATCACAGAAGCTCCGTGTCCAACTAATAAAATATCTTCAGGGTAATCATTAACTAATTTTTCAATAACTGCGGTCATTCTTTCCATCATTGTTGCTTCTGTTTCTGGGTATTTAGGAACCAGATAAGAAGAATAATTCCAATCAATATGAGGATAGTTTTTTTCTAGTAATTCTCTGGGTTGTTTTTCAGGATATTCGCTCATCCAATTAGGATTGTGCCATTCTCCTATACCTGCTTCTAATTTTATGGGAAGATCAACAATTTTGGCTACTTCGGAAGCTGTTTGAATAGTTCGCAAAAAAGGAGAGGCAAAAATATGACCAATGTTTCCTTTTTCTAGTCGCTTTGCTAACTGTTTGGCCTGAATAAAACCATCGTCTGATAAAGGAGGATCATATCTTCTTTCTGCGGTGTTAAACCAGTCAGGGTTAACAAAATCAAGGCGGTTTCCATGACGAGCAATCCAAACGGTTTGAGGAGAGGGCATAAAGGTTGTAAATTATAGTTTAGTGTCGATAATAATGTAGCTTATTTAGTTAATTTATTCAACAAGAATCTAAAAATAATCTTTTTTTTGCGTACAATCAATTTTTTTTAAGAGTTAAAATTCTAAGTCTTCTTCGTCGATGGTAATTTCTGGTCTTCCTCTTAGTTTTTTAGGTTTGATAGTTGTTTTTTGACTGTCATTTCCCAAAGCATTGTTACTTAGATTGTCCTCTATTACTTTTTCTGAAGTCGAATGGTTCAATGTATCATCAGACATTTTCATATTATTGTTTACATCAGATTTATGAGTAACTAAATCATTGTCATCCTCAATCGAGTAATCAGTGTTACTAATAATCTCTCCCTTAAAAAATTTAGCAAATTGTTCAGCTACTTGTTGAATTTTATCATCAGAAACTTTTACCTCATTAAGATTATCTTCAGTCTCAGTTATATTAGGAACTATGGTAGTTTCCTTTGTGTCTTTTTGATCATTACTATTAGTAGCTAAATCTGGATTTGTTAGAGGTTTATGATCAACAACATCTTCCTTACTATTGGCTAAATCTTGATTATTTTTGACTGGTTTAGTTTGGTTATATTGTGAAGGAATAGTAGGAGGCAAATCTTGGGACTTGGATTCTATTCTCGAGTTGCTTCCGACTTGTAAATTAACCCTAACTTGATGACCAACAACTTCTTGGAAAGCGGATTCTATTTGAGGTAGTTTATTTTGTGCCGCTTTTAAAAGTTCTTTGGTTTTAATTCCTACAGTTGCAACTGTATTTTTATAACTAATTAAATGACCGTGTTGCTTGATTAAAGCTGAAGATAACACAGGAAGTTTGCCAAGAACTAACTGCCACATTTGTTCTAGATCAATATCATCATTATTAATAGGTGATTCTGAAGTTTTTGGAATGGATGTAGATGCCTTAGGTAAGGTTTCTTGTTCTTTTTTTACTGAATTTTCAACAGCTATAGGTTTGGTTTGGTTCGCAGGTGACGTAGTTGCTTTAGATTGAATATTATTGTTAGTTTGAGGAGCAATATTCGATGAAGAAACCATCACTTCTGGGATACAAGAAGTGGGAAGCAAACCTAACAATGTAACTTCTAACCATAAACGGGGTTGAGTGGTATTTTTTAATTGAACTTCGCTTTCTTTAAGCTTTTGTTGACCTCTCAAAATGATTTCAGTTTGCCATTGCTGCGCTTCTGCACATAAATCATTCCAAGTAGTGGAAGTTACAGCAACTAAATCAGACCTTTGTGGAGCAGTTTTAGCGATTAATAAGTTAAGATAAAAACCTGCTAAATTTTGTAACACTACTAGGGGTTCTCTCCCTCTGTCCATCAATTTCCGACAAGATTCAATAACAGTTTCTGGATTATTAGAATTTATTGCTTGTAGTAGACATAATAAATCTTTCTCAGGAACTGCCCCTACTAAATCCCATACTTTTTCTGATGTGATACTTCCTGATAATAAACTTAATTGATCCAATAAACTCTCGGCATCCCTTAACCCACCATTAGCAATTTGGGCTACCAAAGTTAAAGCCTCTACTTCAATTTCGATGTTTTCATTTTGAGCAATTTTTGTTAAATGTATGACCATCGCTTCTAAAGGAATACGTCGATAATCAAACCTTTGACAGCGAGAGATAATAGTAGGTAAAACCCTTTGAGGATCGGTAGTTGCTAAGATAAAAATAACCCTTTCTGGTGGTTCTTCTAAGGTCTTTAATAAGGCATTAAAAGCCGCCACACTTAGCATATGACATTCATCGATGACATAAACTTTATAACGACATTGTACCGGAGCAAACTGCGATCGCTCGATAATTTCTCGAATATTGTCCACCCCTGTATTGCTGGCTGCATCTATTTCAATCACATCCAAGGCCGATCCTCTGGCGATCGCTTGACAAACCTCGCATTTACCGCAGGGTGAGGCAGAGGGAGCCTCTACCGCTATACAATTGAGGGATTTTGCTAAAATTCTAGCACTGGAGGTCTTCCCAGTTCCTCTGGGCCCCGTAAATAAGTAAGCTGGGGCAATGCGTTGGCTAACGATGGCGTTACTTAGGGTTGTGGCGATCGCTTCTTGTCCCACTAAATCGGCAAAGGTTTGGGGACGATATTTATGATGAAGTGGCTCATAGGATGACATAATTTCGGCAGTTAACACAGGGATCTTCTATTATGCCCGACAGTAATCTTTAGTAAATTAAAACATTTGTATTATAATACTATCAATTAATATGCAATGGGTCAATATCAATTTTCAAACTAACAGAGTTAGGACATAACTTATGCCAATTTTTCATATCAGGAATAATGACCCTAGCATCAGGTAAAAATTTTAATAAAATTTGCCAGCGATAACGTTTTGCAACCTTCATAATACTCGCCGGTGCTGGTCCCAATATTTCACAATCTAATCCTATAGTTTCGTGGAAATAATCTCCTAATTTTTCTGCTGTATTTTCTACTTCTGTAGCATCTAAACTGCTTAATTGTACTAAAATTAAACGTCCGTAAGGGGGAAAATTCAACTCTTCTCTTCGGGGTAATTCTTCATTAATAAAACGATGATAATCATGATTTTTAACAGCTTGAATAACAGAATTTTCGGGAGAATAAGTTTGTATAATAACCTGTCCCGGTTCATTCCCTCTTCCTGCTCTTCCTGCTACTTGTGTTAAGGTTTGAAAAGCTCTTTCTGCTGCTCTGTAATCGGATAAATATAATAACCCATCAGCAGAGACAATACCAACTAAGGTAACTTGCGCTAAATCTAACCCTTTGGTTAACATTTGTGTTCCCACTAAAATATCAGCCTCACCCCGTGAAAATTTATCTAATAAGCGACGATGAGATCCTTTATTTCTGGTAGTATCGCTATCAAATCTTATATAAGTTAATTCGGGAAATTCTTTTTCTAATGCTTGGGTAACTTTTTGGGTTCCACTACCAAAAAATTTGAAATAAGGTGAGTTACATTCGGGACATTTTGAAGGCTGAACTTTACTATAATTGCAATAATGACACCTTAATAATTCTGTAGCTCCTTCGTGGGTATAATGATAGGATAAAGAAACATCACAGTGAGGGCATTCCATTACATAACCGCAACTACGACAAGATACAAAAGTGCTGTGTCCCCGACGATTAACAAATAAAATTGCTTGTTTATTTGTCTCTTTTAAACTTCTCAGTGCTTCCTGCAAAGGACGGCTAAAAATAGAGCGATTTCCTTGTTTTAACTCTTCTCTCATATCAATAATACTGACAGGAGGAAGAGGCCGTAATTCTATTCTTTCAGGCAAAGATAAATAATAAGAATTATGAGAGTATAACTGAGGATTATTAACAGAAATCCATGTTTCTAAAGAAGGGGTTGCGGAACCAAAAATAACAGGACAATTTTCTAATTGACCTCGCCATTTGGCAACAGTTTTTGCGTGATAATTAGGTGATATTTGAGTCTGTTTGAAACTAGAATCGTGTTCCTCGTCCAAGATAATTAAACCCAAATTAGGTAAAGGGGCAAAAATAGCTGATCGGGTACCAATAATAATTTGAGGTTCTCCAGGTAACATTTGTCGCCAAGTATCATATCTTTCCCCTTTTGATAAATTACTATGATAAACATAAACTTGATCACCAAATCTAGCCCGAAATCGATCCGTTAATTGAGGAGTTAAACCAATTTCAGGAACTAAAATTAGAGCAGATTTACCCTGTTTTAATAGAGGATAAATAGCTTGTAAATAGACTTCTGTTTTTCCCGATCCTGTTACTCCATGTAATAAAACTTCTCCATAACCTTGTAAATTGTTGATAACTTCTAATGCTTCTTTTTGGTGTTGATTAAGTTGTTTTGATTCATCTCTAATATCAGTAAATCCTCGCTCTAGTCTCAACACTTCTTGAGCTTCGATAATTATGCAATCACTTTCCTCTAATTTTTTGATTGTTTTTATCGTCGTTTTAGCTTCTTTAACTAACTCACTTACCAGAATTTGTCCTCCTTTATTCTTTATCAGCTGTATGATTTGCTGATGTCTTTTGGAAATATCCTTAGTAGCATAACTGTTAGATAAAATAGCTATTTTTTTAAATTGAGCTTTCGGAGGAGTGGGAGTTTGAAAATAACTTTCTATCCAATTTCTTTTCCGTAATTCTTTAATACCTATTTTTGCTCCTTTTACTTTATTTTTTAAAAAATTATAGCTATAATCTCCTTCTGTTTGTTCTTGTAACATTTTTAAAATTTTAGCAGCAGCAGGAGGGCAAAATGTTTCTGCACCAGGAGGTATATTCTCTATATTTAATCTTATTCTTTGTTGAGATTTGCTCAATAGATTAGGAGGTAGAGCCGCTTGTATTACAACCATTAAATTTGTACAATAATAGTCAGCAATTTTATCTAATAATTGAAAATAACTATTCTTAAAAAATCCCGATGAAATTACATCATCAATAGCTTTAACTTGATCCTTATTGAGATATTCAGGAAGGCAATTAGTATATCTAATAGCAATTCCACCAATTATTTGTTTTCCAAAAGGTACGTTAAGTATGTCTCCAGGTTGCACAATAAATCCAGGAGGAATACTATAAATACATAACTCTTGTCTCCAAGGAGAATTAACTAAAACTTCGATCCATTTAGGTGAAGATTTTACCTTATAAAAGGATCTTGTTTCGGTTACTAGCAAACTTCCAGAAGACATAGACATAGACTTTGCAACGTAATATTAAACGAACTACCTTAAAACTTAACACGGAATTATGATAGCAGTGATGAGCTTTAATGTTAGATTAGTGTAGATTTGAACATGATTAGCAATAATAAGATAATTATAGTTATTCTATGAATAATAAATCATATATAGCAGTTCCCATACTTGTGAGGTACAGAAGTTATCTCTTTGAGGCAGAAGGCAGGGGGCAGGAGGCAGAAGTTAGGTGTACCTCATGAGTCCGAGAAACGCTATAGCCCATCTATTTAACAATTCTGACAATTATAGAATACTATGTTATGATTTACGCCATCTATAGCAATCAGGAATGAGGTGTGAGAAAATGAAAGAATAGTAAATCTAGAC
>NZ_JARVCN010000010.1:0-16389 GCF_038442745.1 Crocosphaera sp. Alani8 | reverse complement strand
TTGGCCTAAGTTTTCGCAGCGAGTGACCCCTGGCTTTTTGAGAAGATACAAAAAATCGATAACCAATAAATAGTGCGTTAGTATTTGATTGATCAAAAATTACACAAAGTTTTTAAGTTTATTGCCCTGTTTAATCGGTGAACTAAATAAAATACTGACATAGAATAAAGCAGGATAGCTAATTTTAGCCATAGACTATGATTTATCGAGAGGATACTAAGCATGAATGCGTCGGAAAAAGCCCAAGGTGTAGAAATAGCTACAAAAATTGCATCTACTGTTCATTTATTTAAAACCCATTTTCCCGATGCTAAAGCTGATCTTGAACCTTGGCATGATGATCCCGATACCCTCGAATTAGTTGATCCTCATTCTATCGATATTGGCTTTCATTTACCTGGATGGAGTCCTCGCTTTCAGAGTCGTAGTATGTTAGTACAGATTAGGTTTCACAAAGATCCTGTGGATAAAATTCAACGGTTGGTGGGCTTAGAGATAACTGGATTTAATCATCAGGGACAAGCTTGGCGGCTATCAACCGTAGAAAATTGGCAATTAGAAGGTAATTATCAACCTGCTAGGGATATTGCCGAAGGATTTAAGTGTTTTTGTCGTGAAGTTTTTGAAGTGTTTAATAACAATAGAAAACTGGACAAATCCTAGCACAAAAAAATGCGATCGCTAATTTCCAAAGTAGTTTTTAATGGTTAGCTTTTGCTAACTTTTAAAACAAATATTCCATCACAGAATTGGGAAATTGCTTCATTAAGATGGGAAAAAGAGGACAAGGAATTTTACTCTGTAAATTAATCGTTGTATCTGTTTTAAAAATACTCCAACGAAAGGGTCCTTGTTTAGCGGCAGACATCCATAAAAGGCGTTTTGCACGGGTCATAGCCACATAAAGTAAGCGATATTCTTCTGCTTTCTTAAGTCGTTGTGCGTCTTCCCAAGCAGATTCCGGGTTAGGAATAACTAAAGGGTTTTCTTGATTAATATATTGATGATGAACAGCCGCACGAATTTGTGCGCGAGACACTTCTGCTAAAGTAAACTTACCCAAAAATTGTGCAGAAGTAGGAACCCAGGGACTACCAGGCAAAACGTCTTCATGCAGGAAAGGAAGAAAGACATAATCCCAGTCTAAACCTTTTGATTTATGCATGGTAATAATTGTTACTTGATTCTGTCTAGTATAACGTTCTTCGTTGTCCTCTTCTATTCCTTCAAACTGTTCTGAATTAATAATTTCTCTAAGAGCGTTTAAAACGCTTTTTATGGAGTATTTCCCGCTCAATTCTTGACTAATTCTCTCAGAGAGTTTCTGAACTGTTGCTAATTCTGCACCTGTATATTTTAAGGTCATTCCTAAGAAGGGAATAAGTTGATAATCTGGTAATTCTATTTTTGCTTGTAGAAGATTACAGCAATAACGACGGGCCTCTGCAACGGATTTTTTTTGTTCAGAAACTAGAGGACTAGGATAAAGAAAATTCTCGGGATAGGTAGCTAAAATATTGAGGTCTTGTGAGGGAATTAAACCTCTATTTTCTAGTATTTCTAGGGCATTTTTTAAATAGTCTGGAGAATGGGGTCGATCCATGAATTGTAATAGGTTTAAAATTTCACTGGGAATCTGAGAAAATCTTTCTGATTCCCCCACTTCATAGACCCTAATTTTTTGTTTTTTAGGTAATTCTTTGAGATTTTCAGCTAAGAAGCGACCCTGGCGATTTTCTCTGACTAAAATAGCTGCATTATGTTCTGGATTTTTGGTTAATAATTCAATAATTCTTTCCCGAATTAAATCCACTGTATGATAAATATCATCAGGACAATAAAGTTCTAATCCTTCCCCAACAGATTTCGGGTTAGCATTGGGTTGAGGATCATCTTTGCTAACAGTTTCAATAGTTTGTAAGCGAAAGGGAACCACCTCTTTTTTATCTTCTTGAGTATTAGAAGTAAGTTGTTTTTCTTGTTGCTTTTCTGCTTCAATTTTCCATTGTTTATTAACCCATTTTAAAGCAAAGTTAGCTGCGTCGATAATAATCTTACTACTACGTCCAGCTTGAGTCATTTCTGCTAGTCTATCTTCGTTTTTACAGGTCTCACAAAACCAATTAAAATACACAGGATCAGCAGGGGTAAAAGTGGAGTTTATTGCTTGATTGGGGTCTCCTACCCGAATCAAATTACAGTCTTTTTCGCCACTCGCTAAAGCAGAAATAAGTTGTTCTTGTAAAGGACTTGAATCTTGCGCTTCATCTTCAAAAACAGCAAATATTTGCTGCTGCCACATCTCTCTAATTTTAGGTTTTTTTAAAACATTTAACGCCCCTAAAATCATATCATCGTAATCGATAAAATCCAGCGATCGCATGACGATTTGATATTGTTCGTATAATCCAGCACCAATGGCTAAAATTCCATAAGGTTCCTCAGAACAATAACTTAATTCCCATACTTTTTCGGGAGTTAATCCTGAACTTTTGGCTTCTCTTATAATTGTATGGGCAAGCTTCGGTAAAACTTCCGTCCTTAAAACAGATTGACGGCGCAATCTTTCGGTTTCTTCTCCATCAAATTCAGCCCCTTCTAATAGTATTTGATAACGACGAGCATTACTACTAATCCACTTTTCTACCGAACTGCGAATTACTCGATGACTAGGGGTAGGAATAATAACCGTCGATGTGTCTAAATTAAATTGTGATAACTCTGGGTGGCGAGTAGCAATATTCAAGGCCAAACCGTGTAAAGTTTGTACCATAAATCCCGTTTGAGGTATCTTTAAATCTTTGAGACGTTCTTTAATTTTTGCCTTAATTCCAGCCGCAGCCGAACGAGTATAGGTAACAATAATTAACTGGTTTCTAGGATGGAGTTGATATCGTGCTATCATCATAGCAGCAGCCACCGCCAAACTATGAGATTTACCCGCTCCAGGCACAGCAGAAATAGCCATTTTTCCCCCCGTCCAATTGGACAATTGTTGTTGTCCAGGACGTAAGCTATTTTCTAGTTCCTCTAATTTTGTTTTCAGAGATAAGGAGGAGAGGTTTGTCATTAAATTAATGTTATTTTCTAAGAATAAATCTAGTCAGTTAAAGTAACGATTTATATTGATTATATTTGTTATTTTTTGTGAGAAACATTATCAGCGATCGCTTTAAGAATAAGATTAACCATCTCAGGAATTTTAACTAATTCCTCGGCGAGGATGTTTTTTTCTTCAGCACTAAGATTTTCAATTGCTTGGAGAAGATCAACTATACTTAATAGTGATGGTAAGGTATCTTTATTTTTATCTACCTCCATAGCTGCGTCTTCTTGATCAAACACTAAATCAGACTCGTCATCGAAAGACAGATCACTAGATGAAGAGAACAAGTCTACCTCAAACGAATCTAAGTTATCTTTCTTGAAGTCCTGCGCTATCAAAGATGCAAATGAGATAGGTTCTTGTGACTCAGATAAACTCGGAGAATTGTCCTGTAGACCCATCTCAAGCTTATCTAATTCAGAAAGTAGAGAAACTAGAGGATCTGATGTATTGTCAGAATCCTTTAAGAATGGTGACTGAGGGACGTTTAGAGCTTCCTCCCAGGGAAGTTTTGCCTTATCTGGTTGATTAGTCTTTTGATCCAGATTAACTTTACGACAAGCCATTATGGCAGGTAATCCCCTTAAATGCCAACGATACATCTGGGCTAAATTATCTTCATCTCCTTGCCACTGTAGAGCAATTTTATCCCTAACCTCCACTGGAATCAAAGCCCTCAATTCCTGGAGAGATTTGTGTGTCCATTCGTCTTCTTCTACGGTGAGTCGATTATAATCTTCATCTCTGGCTTGCTCCCCCTTTTGCATTAAACTGACCATAGCAGGGTATTTTGCGGAAGCTGTTTGTGGTTTTTCCCGTCCTAGAGCATCCTTAATACAGCGTTTAACCGCCGATGTAGCCGGACGGTTTTGTTCAGGAGAAATCCATTCTAAGGAAATTTTCTCAAAACTTCTGATGTATTTAATAGCAGTGCGGTACAGTTTCCTTAGCCTTTCTTCGGTAACGGAAGTTAAACCATTAACCTGATTGAAAACAAGATCACTATCCCCTTTTACCGCTAAAGTTTTTAATCTTAATTGCTGTGCTTTTTGTAAACCAATAATCAGAGCAGTGTATTCTGCTTCGTCTTTGTGATTAACAGATACTAATTGACTAACGGTATAACGTTTACCATTGGGCATTAAAAGAACAGCTGCCGCAACCCCTTGCATTAAAGTTCCTTGGAATTCCCCGGCAAATAGGATGACTGGCGTATCTTTAGCAATGATTGGTTTTTGGGGATTAGTCGACATTGTAATTCTGTGTGTTGGAGGAATTAGACAAAGCGTAAAACTTACTATTTTTGAGAGAACGAGTCTTACTCAATGTCCAAAGAATAGGAGAAGACATCAAGTCTTACACAAATATGGTTAATTTATATTTAAAGTTCAATATGGGTTCTTTTATACTTTCCGAATATAATCAAAAAGCTTTCGAGATTAACAATTAGGGGGTTGATTATACTGTGCTTACCTAAATAAATTATTCCTTCGACTTTCTTTAGAAATAACATTATTAGGATTTGAATCCTTTAGCTTCCACAAGGAACTCATCGAGTGTTTCCTATTAAATTAGGGACTTGAATCAATAGAATTAGTTTATCTATGATTTTAACACTCGAAGAACACTCATTTAAGTAATCATTTTAAAATCCATCAACTTGAGGAGGTTGAATCCCATAGTTAGGTGCAGGTTGGTTCTGATTGGATGGGTTAGAGTAATTGAAGTTAGGATTACCATTGTTGTAGGGATTTCCTGACTGAGGAGAGGGGGGGTAGGCAGGAATAGGGGCTGGAGGTCTGCCATTACCGTAGGGTTGATTGTAGGGTTGAGTGGGACTGTATGTGTAGGGATTATTGGGTGGAGTTTGAGGACGACCGGAGTAGGGGTTATTTCTTCCCGACGTGGGAAAGTTAGGTTGCGGTGATCTATTGGTGTTGGGGGAAGGCTGTTTATTCTCTCTAGAAGGTTGAGCGGGCGGCTCTACTGAAGGAGATTCTTGGGAAAAGACTTCTTCTATAGCATTTTGTAAAACACTGTTTTGAGGTCTTTGCTTTGACTGTTCTGAGTAATCTGGTATTTGAATCGGTTTACCCGCATTTTTATCTGGCTTTAGGGGAGGAAATAAAGAATCTAAATTCTTGACATTGGGCATTAAGGGTTCAAACTTAACGGAGGGGTTGGGTTGTGGATTTAACTGTGGATTGTCTTTGTCGCCAGAAGAAGGAAAAATAAGGTCATTATTGGAGGATATTTGGTTCCCTTGTAATGATTCAGAAGGCGATTGTAGAAAATCATCGTTGAGTTGTGAGGGAGGAAGAGGAACTCCTTCAGAATTATTAAGACGATTTTGTTCTAAATCTTGTAATGTTACCCCAATATCCAGGTTGTTGCCTACTTCTCCCTCAAATTTTCCCTCAATACTCGAACCTGGTAATTGGTTATCTCCTACCCACTCGGGATGACGGTGATATTGCCAGAGAAGAAACCCAACCAGTGCCATAATACCGACAGAACCCCAGACTTTTACATTAATTAAAGGTTTAAGTCTTGCTATCGAGTAACGAAGAGAAGAGTTAGAATGTTTAGGATGAGTCATGGCTAGAAGATTATTGTGTCTTTCTCCATTTAGTCTATCTCAGATTATCAAAGTCGCGCCCATCTAATATCTTACTCTTAAAACAAAAATTAAGAATTGGAAAATTTCCTAATTTGATATTCTTTCGCTTCGATGATTTCGTAAGGATGGTTTTGCATTTGTTGAGCGAATTTCTGTTCTATTGTTTCTAAATCGTTTTGAAGAATTTTTTTCCATTGTTCACGGCTTTCCCAACGAATGATTAAGGTAATTTCATCGGGAAAATTAGGGGATATCCAAACCTCTTTTCCCAGAAAACCAGGAAACTGTGCTAAAAACGGGGTCCATATTTCATTGTCTAATCGAATGAAAATATCTCTTGAGGGAGGAGAAATCCGAAATTTAAGCCACTCGATGACCATATTGTAAATTTTTACTGAATTGATGAAACAAAGTTTTATTTTTAAGAGAAAATATAAATAGGGAAATCAATAATCTTTGATAATTTCTCGGGAAGGAAAACTATGATTAGTACATTTTTATATCCGAATAGTGTTACTTACTTAATTGTTAAGCTCTGTGTTTTGTTTCTAGCGGTTTTCTTCTATTTAGTATTTACAGCTGCTCCTGTTAGTTGAGGTACTTTAACTAGTTGATGCTGTTATTCCAGAGGAATGTCGTTCTGAGACAAGAAATGTTTACCCTTGAAACAACAGCAACGGGGTTAAGTCATCCTGGTATAGTTTTTAAGCAGTGTCTTCTTCCCCTTCAACCATAGCTCGATAGTCTTGAGCAGACATGGTATCTTCTAATTCATCGTCGGGGTTTTCCACACGAACCTTCAATAACCATCCATCTCCGTAAGGATCATCGGCAATAACTTCGGGAGTCTCAATCATGGCCTCGTTGCGGTCAACAACGGTTCCAGAGACGGGAGGGTAAAGATCTTCTGCTGCTTTAACGGATTCGATGGAACCAAAGCTAGTTCCTGTCTCCAAAGAGTCTCCTACTTCGGGCAATTCGAGGAAAACCACGTCCCCTAATTGGTCGATAGCATAGGCACTAATGCCAATGGTGGCGATTTCTCCGTCGAAACGAACGTATTCGTGACTATCCAAATATTTTAAGTCTTCGGGAAATTCTAGTTCCATAACCTATTGTGTTTAATGCAAACTTTGAACAAAATTGAATCCCTTACTCTCTTAACCCCCGCCATAACAAGTCTTGTATTTATATTCTGCGGCGTTGGATTCGATGTATGGTATTAGCGTGATCCAAGGAATACTGAGAAAGGTTGACCCATAAATTACAGGTGATCGAGCTATGAAATTAGCTAACTCTTTCAAGATATTTCTTGTTTTCTAGGGTCAACCAATTAAATTTAGTCATTTTCTGAAGACCTTATAGTAACCCATAGGATTAATATACCCATGAGTCGCTTATTTCTGTCAGAAGTTAACTACAAAACATTAAAACTAACCGACAAAAGCCTTGCGAGGTTCAGAAACACCACTAGACTCGGTTCCTTTGAGGTAAGCTAACATGGTGTCAGCGTCAGATACTTCAAAAGGATCGGTGGGACAATTATCACTAAAGTCAGGTTCTACAAACATTTTTTCGATCTTGCAGTCGTTGACTAGCATGGAATAACGCCAAGAACGCATACCAAAACCAAGGTTAGATTTCTCTACTAACATACCCATCTTACGGGTAAATTCGCCGTTCCCATCGGGTAATAAGGAGACGTTTTTGGCTTCTTGTTGTTTACCCCATTGGAACATAACAAAAGCATCATTCACAGACAGACAAATGATTTGGTCAACCCCTAATCCCTTAAATTCTTCGTACAACTCTTCGTAGCGAGGTAAGTGGTTAGAGGAACAAGTGGGGGTAAAAGCACCAGGTAAGGAAAAGACAATTACTTTTTTGCCTTTAAAAATATCCTCGGTGTTTACATCTTCCCAACGATAAGGGTTAGGACCGGGAACAGACTCGTCACGAACACGGGTCTTAAATACAACGTTGGGTACAGTTTCAACAGCAGCCATACTTCACCTCTTAACAATAGTTTTTGTATCAGGTTTTACTGACATATCTCAGAATAATTCTTATTTAAGAAAAAGTCAATAGTCATAATAACTTAATTACTTGAAGTAAGTTAACATAGTAAATAATCTCAAAAACTTTCAATTATAATGTAGAGAGACAAGAATAAAAGAAAGTTAAAAAGATGAAAAAAGAAGCTGATGCCATCGTAAATATCTTAAAAGAGAAGAAATTGAGGGTAACGCCGCAAAGATTCGCTGTTTATGCTAATTTACTCCATAGAAATGATCATCCCACCGCCGAACAGATTTTGAGCGATATCAACCAAGATGTGCCAACCTCTTCGCAAGCAACAGTCTACACTGCATTACAAGCATTGCGCCAAGTGGGTTTAGTTAGGGAAGTTGTGCTAGAGCCAGGGGTGTGTCGCTATGATGCTAACGTTGAACCTCACCATCACTTTCGTTGTCGTTGTTGTTGTGTCATTGAAGATATTCCTTGGGAGACTTTTCAATCCTTGGATTTAGGAGGATTACGTCCCGGTATTACCCCAGAACGTTACGAAGTAACCGTCGAAGGAATATGCGATCGCTGTCAATAGTACAGAATAACTCCAAGTTGTGCAAAAATTTCATGCCATGTCATTGTTAAGTGGACAAGATTTGCTATACTCTTATAGTCTTAATTCTGTTTTCTGACAATTTTCTCAGGAAAAATAATTTTACACTTAACGGCTTTAAATCAATTCAAAAGAGGTTTTTATCATGGCATTCTATGGAGATGATACTAACAACAACATATTCAATAATCCGGAATTTGAGCAGTATGGTGGCAACGGGGATGATGCTCTAGGGAGGGATAATGGAGACTTTCTAGCCTTTGGGGGAGCAGGGGACGACATTTTGTATCAAAATGGTTCGTTTTTTATGGATGGATACGGTGGCCCGGGTAACGACTGGCTTACCATCGTAAATACCAGTACATCAGCCAGTTCTCTTTATGGTGAAGATGGCACAGACATCATCCAAGGTGGGGGTGGAAATGATGCGATTTATGGTGGGGAGGACAGAGATGCACTGTTCGGTAGAGACGGAAGCGATACCATCTATGGAGGTTCTGGGGATGATAACAGCTTTGATGGAGAAGATAATGTTAGTGCTGGAGCAGCCGCTCTTGGAGAAGCCTTTGTAATTACCGCGCCTGGTGGACTTTATGGTGGTGATGGGGACGACTATCTTGATGGGGGTGAAGGGAATGACTTTATCAATGGTGAAGGAGATAACGATACTTTAATTGGAGGTCTTGGAGACGATATCTTAAATGGTGGCGATGGTAACGACCTCGTTTATGCAAATATTGGAGCAGACGAAGCTTTCGGAGGTGCTGGTGACGATACCCTATTCTCAGGGGTTGCGAATGCCGTAACCATCTTTGGTGGAGAGGGAAATGACCAAATCTCAACTGGGAGTGGTAATGATCTGCTTCTTGGCGAAGACGGAGACGATATAATTGTTGCAGGTGCCGGCAATGATACTATTGTTGGAGGAAGCGGAGTTGATGCAATAGCAGGGGGTGATGGTTTTGATGCTGTGCTTGGCGGTGAGGGGGCCGATTTCTTTAACTTCAGCACAGAAATCAATGCTGGAGAATTTGATTCTATCGCTGATTGGTCAACCGAAGACTTCTTAATATTGGGTAGTGCCTACAGTGGATCCACCTCTTTTGGAGACTATGCTGGTGGTGCTTTCGCAGTTGTAAATGTTGGTTCGAGTTTTTATGCAGTCTATGCCAACGGTGCAACAGCTGCGGACTTACAAGCATCTACATTCTACGTCTAAATCAGTTATGTCTGAGGATTAGAAGTAACACTCCCTCGTGAAAGAATTAACCTAACGAGGGATTTCTCTAGTTTATTTTAGACAAGTTATCTTGAGATAAGATCAGTCAGTGTATATAAAGAACTGATAATAAACCAAGAATATTTCACATCTTACGGGTAAGGAAAAAAGATACCATAACTTAATTATTGAGAACTCAAGAAAAGGTTGTTTAACCTCTTCTTCAACCAATTCATAACATTACTATCATCCTCTTCTTCACTCACTAAACCCATTTCTCTTAATTGTTTTTGACGTTGGGTAAGTTCTTCTTGATGTTGACTTAATTCTTCAAGAATCACCTCAGCAAAGTTCGATTGCTCTTGTAATAGTTTCTTAAATCTAACTTTATCAATAACAAAAAATCGAGTTTTTTCTAACGTTTTAACAGAAGCGGTTCTCGTAATTCCTAAAATCAAGGCTAACTCTCCAAAAATATCTCCTGCTCTCAAAGTTACTAAATGTTTATTGATTGTGGGAACAAAAACATCTACAGAACCCGATAAAATTATATAAAAAGAATCTCCTGGATCTTCTTCATTAAATAATATTTTATTCTTATCTAATTTTTTTCTATATCCCATTTCAATTAATTGACGGAGTTCTAAAGGCGTTAAATTAGAAAAATAGGTATTTTTTTTCAGAATGTCCCGCACTGAAATAGGTGAATAATTCGAGTCATCTTCATCAGTTAAATTAGATACTTTACTATTTTTACTAATAGAAATTGGTAAATAAAAATCTCGATTAGCAAGAGAAATTTGTTGTGTAGGAAAAATAATATTAATTCCATATTCTTTTAAATGATGTTCGATGCCATAATTAATACTATTAATAGTCATATCTTCTTCCTTCATTTCATCAATCCAGACTTGTAATTCAAACTCACAGTAAGATGTCTTAATTTCTTTAAACACTAGTTTAGGAGAAGGTTCACTTTTTACAGAGAATTCATTTTGTACTGTATTTAAAACAATTTCTGTGAATAGTACAAAATCAATATTTTTACCCACTTTCAAAGGTATTTTTACTCGATTGTAGGTTTTATTATAACTCCAATTTAGAATAGGATAAGTCACTAAATAACTATTGGGGATAATGATAAAACCGGAGTCTTTGGTTTTGATAACAGTAAAAAGTAGGGAGATTTTTTCAACCGTTCCTCGCACATCAGAAAATTCCTGACGATGACCAAATTGTATATAATCATTAACTTTAATAGCTCGTCCTAATAATAGGATCAAACCGCTTACAAAATCTCTTAAAATTGTTTGTAATCCAAACCCAATACCAATACCCAAACCACCAGCAACCACAGCCAAAGATTGTAAATTAAGTCCAGAAGATTGTAAACAAATCAAACTTCCTAGAGTGATCAAAAAGTAAAAAATAAGAGTTGAAAAAGCTTCTCTCTGTCCCGATTCAATCTTGAATTTTTTAAAAACCCAATTCTGAAAGAGCAATTTAATCAGACGAGCAAGAATAAAAACAAGAATTAAACTACTTATAATCTGTATTAGTAAAGTAAAAGAAATAGCCTGCCCTAAAAAAGTAAAAATAGGATAATTGAAAATTGAGATAACTGTTTGAAAAATAGAAGACATTTTTAATATAAATTCAGACGGTGGAAAAATAAAATAAGATGGGTTTTAGAGCCGGATTTGGTGTAATGCTCCTATCTTTACCAAAGTGAGAACTGCTGTGTTATAAGAAACCGACTTTATTTAAAATAATTCCTTGATAGTGATAGTCTAAAGAACTTGTTTGATAAGCAAGTTTAAAAGTATCCGTTAACTTTAACTCAAGATTTATATTTCGTTTTTCATCCTTTAAATTAAATCCCTTCATTATTAATATATTTTGCTTAAATTGCCATTCTCCCTGCCAGGTTGTATCTTCTAAAGTTGTATTTTCTTGATAGATGCGATGTCTAGCCAAAAAACTACCATCAGGACGAAATTGATAGCCATAGTAAATAGTTAATCCCTCAGATTCATGAAAACCACGCCAAAGGCCAGTAATAAAACTATTGGGTTCAATATTGCTAGAAGAAATATTTGTATTACCACTATTTTGATTTATTAACTCAGACTCAGTAAAATGTCTTATCTTTCCTTGGTTATTATCCATAGGTTTACTTCTCACTGGAGCAGAAAGAAGTAAAAAATTGAGACACAAATAATAGAAAAGAAAAAAATAGTTGATCATTTGTCGGTCAAAATCGTTAATAATAGATAATATAATGCCACAACGGCAATGTTATTCAGAGGACTTATGACACGACTATGTAAGGGCGTTGAAGTTGAAATGTACACAGGGACATTCCAAGGACAAATTGAGGGATTATCCCATCGAATTGTCAAGGATCTCAATGGATTTGTCCGAGAACCCGATAGTCGTAACGTTGAATATACTACAGCTCCTTTATCCTGTTACGATCGCCTTCTTTGCGCTTTAGTTCGTCCCAGGCAGCGTTTAAGATCATACTTGCAACAAATTGGCGACTACACTATAGTTCCAGGTAGCACCCTCTCATTGGGGGATAGTAAGAAGTTTTATCGTTCTGATCCCATTAACCCTTACCATAGCTACATCGAAAACAGTTATGGGACTGATGTAGTTACCGCCAGTATTCATATTAACATTGGCATTAGTGATCCAGAATTGTTGATGCAAGCTTGTCGCTTAGTTCGGGTTGAAGCACCTTTATATCTTGCTTTGAGTGCGTCTTCACCTTTCTTGGATGGAAGAGTAACAGGGTATCATTCTACCCGTTGGCAGATGTTTCCTCAAACCCCTGAAAATGTTCCCTTTTTTGAGAGTCATAATCACTTTATTAAGTGGACAGAAGAACAGTTAAAATTGAAAACTATGCAAAATGTCCGTCATCTCTGGACATCGGTGCGTCCTAACGGCCATAATAGACCCTACAATCTTAATCGCCTAGAATTAAGAATTTGTGATTTGATTGCTGATCCTATTACTTTATTATCTGTCATCGCTCTACTAGAATGCCGCCTTCTACAATTGATGGATGATCCTACCCTCGATCCCCTCAACAGTAGTCAACTATCTTCTGACAGCTTAGTTGAGATTACCCATCATAACGAAATGGCTGCCGCAAAACGCAGCTTAGAAGCACAGTTATACCATTGGAAAGATGGTAGTGAGATCACGGCAACCAGATGGATCGAACAAATTTACCAGTCGGTTGCCCCCTTTGCCCAAAAAAAAGGGTTTAGTTGTTTTCTATCCCCTGTGAAAAAAATTCTCCGTAACGGCAACCTAGCACAACAATGGTTAAAAAAATATCAGCTTTCCTCAGATATTCCTTCAATTATTGCCGAAGAAATCCAAGCAGTTGCCCAACAAGAAAAAATGCTAGAAGATAAACTCTGTGATGCTCTGTTAGTTGCTTAAAAAATACTTAAATTTCACCGAGCAATCAATAACTTTTTTAAATTTAAAAAGAAAAAATGTTTAATAAAGTTAATGCTTTTCTCAGAGTTGGTCATTTATAAAAAAAAACTATCAATCACTATGCCGAGAGTCGTTTTAGTCCATCCTCAAATTCCTCCAAATACAGGGAATATAGCCAGAACTTGCGCTGCAACCAATACAGAACTCCATTTGGTTGGTCCATTGGGGTTTGAATTAAGCGATCGCTATCTTAAACGGGCTGGATTAGATTATTGGCCCCACGTCAAACTCCACTATCACCTGGATTTAGCTCAATTTCAAAGCCATTATCAACAATCCGAGGGGAGATTACTAGGATTTAGTGTCAGAGGGAAATCCTGTTACGGAGATTGTCAGTTTCAAGAAAATGACTGGTTAGTGTTCGGTAGTGAAACCGAGGGACTACCGGCCAAATTTATGGCAACGTGCGATCAAATGCTCTATATACCCATGCCTCACCCCGAAGTAAGAAGTCTTAACCTATCCGTGAGTGTAGCAGTGGGGTTATTTGAAGCTTTGAGGCAGCTGGATCAACTAAACTAACCATAAATCCAAAAACTCCCCGTGATTCCTTAGAGTTTTATAGCACAAAAATCAATAAAATTCTCATAAATCTAATAAGAAATTCATATCACTAATCTCTGGGAAACCAGGGAAAAAATACAAGTAGCTAAACGGGAAAAAAGCAGTTACATCAGACTCCGAAACCCAGGAAATGCCATGAGGTGAAACCTTTTGAGAGTTGCGAGCGTCAACCAACTCGCGTCCCGCAAAGATTATCGAACATAGATAAAAAATTGCCGAGTAGATTACAATCAATCAATTGCTTGTTCACAGCAGGCAAAATAAGTTAATTTCTCATAACATACACAATAAGTATATTGACTTAATTGGCGATATAAATTAAAACTAATCTCTGATAGGTCTACTCAGTCAAAAATCATCCTAAGAAACTCTCGATAGTCGAAATCGCTCGTTCACACAGTAGGAGGTTGTCCTTGAAAGGTAAATTGAATGAACTAACAACAATGTCTTCAGATGTAGAAGAATACGCCAGAGTAGGGGTAGAGTCTTCTTCAGAAGACTCCCAAAATAAACTAGCCTCAGGTGAAAAAAGTCGGCCCCGTTGCTCAGCTGCCATGCTTGGGTTGGCTATCTCTATGGGCGCAACAGGAATATTATTAAGCCAAGACAAAGCAGTTATAGCTGCCAACGAAGCAACTGCGAATTCCGTTACGGAGAATCTTCCCAGTGTTTCTGACTTCGGTAGCGAAAATAGTCAACTGGCTCCTTTAGCCCTCAAGCATAAAGTAGAAGAGGGAGAAACGATCCTTCAGTTGGCTAACAACTATCAAGTGAAAGCAGAAGAGATAGCACTAATCAATAATTTAGCGATCACTGCTACATTGGAGCCAGGGCAAACCATAAAAATTCCTTCTAGTAAGGATTCGGTTCAAAAAATTACCCCAAAAAGTTCTCCAGAAAGCGGAGACAAACGGAAAAATGTTGGTAAAAAGTCCGTTAACACTTCCCTCGATCATCTCAGAGAAACTCGAAAACGTCTGCAGGATAGCCTAGCGGAATTAAAAACCGAAGGTGCTAACACTGTAGTTGAAGAGCAAACCGTTGCTGATGTTAGCCAACCCCTCAATCAGCCACCAGAACAAGAAAAAGAAACAGTAGTGGGGGTAGAAACAGTAAAGGTAGCTCAAACTATTGAAATTCCCACATTGAGTTCTGAAACAGAACCCAATGAAGAAGTTACTATCGAAGAAGAAATGGCTTCTTTAAAAGGCTTCCTAGAAAGTGAGAATGAACAATCAACCGTTCCTGTGGTTCCCTCTCTACAAACGGAAACCAACATCAAGATTGAATCAGATCAACCCATTCCCATCAGCGTCACTCCCTCTAACAAGCAAAATCCCCAAGACATAGAAGTGATCCCAACTGATGGCGAAACATCTTTCCTACCCCCTAGGAAGCAAGTTATACCCCAACCCAACATTCAAAGAGTCACACAAAAAAGCTATCGGGTTCGCCGAGGAGACACTCTTAACAGCATCGCCCGTCGTCATGGGATTTCTACCCAGGAATTAATTAGTGCCAACGGTATTACCAACGCCAATTTGATTCGGGTTAATCAAACCCTAATGATTCCTCAAAAACAGACAATAGCTGAAGCTCAACCGAATCAAGGAACCACCTTACCTTCAGTATTTGAGGAGTTTGGCTCAGGAGGAAACTCTTCTAGAAACCGCTCTCGTAGAACTGATGGTAACCCCATAGATTTCCAGGTATCCACTGCTCAGCAATCCCATACCGACAAGTTAAAAGCCGATATCGTTGATTTGCAAAGAGATTACGGAAAGAGAGAATCAGAGGTTTCTTTAAATCAAACCCGCCCTGATGGGAAAACTGTGGTAGGAGAAGCGTTAAACTCAGAATGGAGCAGCGATCGCCAAGATACTACTTCTCCTCAACAGGCCATAGAAGAACGGTTAAATAGCAGACAATCGGATTTAATTAGTGCAGCATCCGCTAATCCTTCTGTTTACAATAACCCATTTGAACTTCCCGTAGGAACTGCTGTTGGTCCTGATTTACCTGGCATATCTAATCCCGATGACTATCTTCCTGATGCTCC
The DNA here is from genome assembly GCF_038442745.1 of Crocosphaera sp. Alani8. Taxonomy (NCBI): domain Bacteria; kingdom Bacillati; phylum Cyanobacteriota; class Cyanophyceae; order Chroococcales; family Aphanothecaceae; genus Crocosphaera; species Crocosphaera sp. Alani8. The sequence goes on along the minus strand of NZ_JARVCN010000010.1, from coordinate 679 downwards.
CATGAGATTTACTGGACATATTTGGCCCAGTAAAGGGGTACTCACCTCTGGGTATGGTCCTCGTTGGGGTAGAATGCACAAGGGCATTGACATTGCTGCTCCAGTGGGAACTCCTATTATGGCTTCCGCACCAGGTGAAGTTATCAGCGCAGGATGGAATTCTGGTGGGTTCGGTAATTTAGTGAAACTTCGTCACCCCGATGGTAGCGTTACTTTATACGCCCATAACAGCCGTATTTTAGTGCGTCGTGGTCAGAAAGTAGAACAAGGTCAACAAATTGCTGAAATGGGCAGCACTGGTTACAGCACAGGCCCCCACCTTCACTACGAAATCCATCTTAAAGGCAGAGGCGCACAAAACCCCATGGCATTTTTACCCAAGAATCGCTAAATAGTTATCCAATTAGTGAACACGAGCGATAATATTGAATCAGAGAATTTTTTCTCTGATTTTTTTGTAGCAATCTAAGAATTAGTTATGTAATCATCTAGTTTCTAAAGCGGAGTCGATCTTAGCTGTAGTGACATCCTCCCACGCACGCCACTACGCTTTGTGCGGGGAACCTCCCTAACTCACGATAGGGCATTCCTGGTTATTCTCACTTATGCGAGGTTTCGCCACATATCTAGCCTGCATTATTCATGAGAGAATTAAGAACAAGCATGAAAGCCTTATGCA